>NZ_AAWL01000003.1 GCF_000169155.1 Thermosinus carboxydivorans Nor1 | reverse complement strand
ATCGCGGGCGCGCACAGCACGCCCGGCGGGTGGTAGCGGCGTCATGGCTGGAATGGAAGCATTCAACGCCTTCAATGGCCTCCCGGCCGAAGGCATCGAGCGTTTCCTCCAGGGAGGTCCCGTGAAAATCGCTGCCCGGATGGGCCAGGACCGGTATACCGCCTGCAGCTTTGATGACGGCAATGACCTCGGCCGGCGGCGGAAACTCAGGAAAGCGAATCCCCCGTTTTTCGGTAAACAGATTGGCAAAAAAATCACTCACATCCCGGCAGAAGCCTTTGTCAATAAGGAAGCTGAGCGACTTCCAGCCGCCGCGGGCCGGATCGTGACGGTAAGCACAGTATTCGTCATAGTCAATCGCCAGACCACCGGCAATCAGTTTGCGGATGCTGTCATGGTCGGCCTCTTCCAAAAGCGCGGTGTTATTAGCCAACAACCGCCGAAGCCCCTGGTGCTCAGGGTCAATGCCATAGCCGAGAATGTGGACTGACTTGCCGTTCACCGTCGCCGACACTTCGACCCCGGGAAGAAAGGCGATGCCCGCCGCCGCAGCCGCGGCCCGGGCGGCCGCCAAGCCGTCCACGGTGTCATGGTCAGTAACGGCAAAAAAGCCAATGCCGATAGCGGCCACCTTGGCCACAACCTGCTCCGGCGTCCATGACCCGTCCGAAAAAGTGGTGTGAATATGGAGATCTGTTCTCATTTTTTGTCCCTCGCACGAAAATTGCCAGTCTTCTTAACATACGCGCCTGTTTCAGTGTATCATACACGACCACAGCCCCCCGCACGCACCTGCTTGCGGGGGGCTTCCTCCAATCACCACTCAATTGCACATGCTAAAAGCCGGGGCATAAACATACCTGCCTCTTCAGGCACCGCATTCACTTGTTAAGCTCAGCCCGGTGCTGCTTAAACATCGCGTAGTGCTTTTTCAAGATTTCGGGAATGGGCAGATCATAAGGACAGCGCGTCATACACACGCCGCACTCGACGCACTGCGGCACCGTCTCCATCGCCTTACCCAGATTGGCTACCGCCACCGTCGAGGACATGCGGCGCGCGGTCACACGATAGCCCATAGCCAGCGTGATCATGACGCCGTGCGGGCAAGGCTGGCAGTACTCGCAGCGCCGGCAGAACTGCCGTCCCAGTTCGGCGCGATAGCGTTCCATCAGGGCGAGGTCTTCGGCATCTACCTGATTAGGCGTTTCATAAAAGGCCAAAATCTCATCCACCCCTTCGACGGTCTCAAACCCGGGGAGTGGCACAACATCAGGGAACTGACGCAAATACTTAAAGGCGATGCGCGCGTTGTCGATCACGCCGCCGGCAAAGGGTTTCATGGCCAGAATGCCGAGATTGAGCTGGCGGGCTACCGGGAACAGTTCTTCCGCCGCGGCCGTTTCAATAAAATTAAACGGAAACTGGACGGTTTCAAACAAACCGGTCTTAACCAACTTAATAGCCATCGCCAAGTTGTGCGAAGTAACACCGATATGGCGCACTTTCCCCTGTTCCTTCGCCCTGATGAAGGTTTCCAACGCGCCACCGGGAGCAGTGATGGCCTGCCAATCCTTTTCCTGCGACACCTGATGGAGCTGATAGAGGTCGATATAGTCGGTCTGGAGCATGCGCAGGCTGTTGTCAAGCTGCTCGGCGGCGCCAGCGGCATCACGCTTTTGGGTCTTGGTGGCAAAGATGACCTTGTCGCGCAAGCCCCGAAACGCCTTGCCCATTTTTTCTTCACTGTCTTTATACATGTTGGCCGTGTCATAAAAATTAACACCCAGGTCATAAGCATGCCGCAGCACCCGCACCGCTTCATCGGTGCTCAGCCGGAGAATAGGAATGCCGCCAAACCCGACTTCCGACACTTTCAACCCTGTTTTGCCCAAAATGCGATATTCCATGCGTCTGTCCTCCTTTAACTTTTCGCCGTAACTGCTACCAGCAGAAATCTTTTTGCAATTGTTCGCCGGACAGGCTTGCCTATCCTGCAGCGTAACCTTTCCATTATCGTAACCTTTCTATTTATGAAACGAATTGTCCCTGCCACCTTGTGGTCATGGTACGACAGCGACAACTTATCGGCATTCTTTACAAAGGCCTTGCATAACTCTCGGCAGGATTTGCGTCAGAAATGTCAAAAAACACAAACAGAAAGGAGGAATGAATTACTCGGCGAACAAAATAAGTTTTAACAGAACGACTTTCCAATCCTGCGTTTTATCCGGCACGCCGGCCAGCAGAGGAACAAGACCGGCGATGCTAACTGAGGTATGCCATGAAAATCGGACTACCGCGCGCCCTCCTTTATTACTATTACAATCCCCTATGGCAAAACCTGTTCACAAATCTAGGCTGCGAAGCGGTATTATCGGGGCCTACAACCAAAGAAATCGTCGACCTCGGCGTAAAGTACTCAGTGGCGGAAATCTGCCTGCCGCTGAAAATCTTCTGCGGCCATGTCGCGAACCTGCTAAATACCGGTGTGGATTACATATACATCCCCCGCATGGTTTCGGTGGAAAAACAAAAGTTCTTCTGTCCCAAATTCCTGGGACTGCCTGACATGATGCGGCATATCCTGCCAGAACTAGCGGAGCGCATGATCGCCCCCGATATTTGCTGCCGCCGGGAGACGATCGAAGACTTTGGCGACTATGCCGCTATCGCCCGTCCCCTTGGTGTGAGCGCCGGCGCGGTAAAAAAAGCGCTGGCTGCGGCGATAAGCAAATGGACGGTCTTTCGCCGCTACCATCGGCAGGGCTGCACTATCGAAGAAGCCATGACCTGCCTGGAGAGCGGACCGAAAGGCATGTCCCCGCCGGATTCCCGCCCACTCACCATCGGGCTCTTAGGCTATGTGTACAATATTTACGACAAATTCATCGGCATGGATATCATCGGCAAACTGCGCGCCGCCGGCGCCAATGTCATTACCTTTGAAATGCTGGACGATTATACCATTACCGAAAACCTGCGCCCATTACGCAAGACCATGCCGTGGACGTTCACCAACAAATTGTTAGGCACAGGTTATGACTTTTTTGGTGACCCGCGCATTGACGGCGTCATCCACATCACTGCCTTCGGCTGCGGGCCTGATTCGATGCTCGGGAAAATGCTGGACTTCATCGCGCTGGAGAAAGAAAAAGCCTTCATGACCATCCGGGTTGACGAGCATAGCGGTGAGGCCCACTTGAACACGCGAATTGAGGCTTTCGTAGATATGCTCCGCCGCAAAAAAATGCTTATCCGTCAAGCGAGGTAGCCGCCATGAAGCTGACCTTCCCCTACATGGGGCCAATCCTAGTCTATAAAAAGCTGCTGGAAATGTTTGGCCACGAAGTCGTCATGCCGCTAAAACCCACTCAGCGCACCTTTGACTTGGGGACAAAGTACAGCCCTGAGTTTCTCTGTTTCCCCTTCAAATGCGTCATGGGCACTTATATTGAGGCGATGGAACGGGGCGCCGAGGGTGTGGTAACCACCGGCGGCGACGGTTCCTGCCGCGCCGGTTTCTACGCCGAAGTTCACCGGCGCATCCTCAAAAGTTTAGGCTGGGACGTCCCCTTCTATGTTTTTGACTCTTTCAAACTCCATCCCCGGGCCTTTCTCGCCCAGCTCAGCGAACTAAAGGGTGCCTACTCCTGGACGTACCTAATCAAGGCCATTCGTCTCTGCTATGCCATAATTGCCGCCCTGGACCGGCTGCAGGCCCGCATCCGTCTGTTGCGCCCCTATGAGCAGCACCGCGGTGCCTTTGCCCGCTTATGGAACGAGATTCAGGAAAAGTTTTACCACTGCTCATCCCGCCGGGAAGTGGCCGAGCTGGAACGGGCCGCCGGCGAATGGATCGCTGCCGTGCCCCGCGTGGCCGTCGACCCCGCCCGGACGGTACGCATCGGCATCGTCGGTGAAATCTATGTCGCCATGGAAGGCCATGCCAATATGGAACTCGAAGAATTTCTCGCCACACTGGGCGTGGAAGTGCTTAACTCACAGTATATATCTCACTGGCTGGACCATAAGCTGCATTTTATCCCATGGAAGACTTCTTACATCCGCTCCATTCTCGACCGGGCCACACCATACCTCAAAATTGGTCTTGGCGGCCACGACAAGGAAAATATCGCCCACATGATTACTTTTCGGGAACACGGCGCCGATGGTATTATTCATCTCATGCCCTTCGCCTGCCTGCCGGAATTGGTCACGCAGAGCATCATCCCCCGCATTTCCAAAGACCTGGGCATCCCCATCCTGTCCATCGCCCTGGATGAACAGCGCGGCCTGGCTAATAACCATACGCGCATTGAAGCCTTTATCGACCTGGTCCGTAATACCAAAAAACTGCGTGCCGGCAGCGCACAACCATCCTAGGGGGGAGATATGATGAGCAAAGAGGTATTTCTCGGCGTTGACGTCGGCTCTGTCAGCATTAATGTGGTACTGATAGATGCCGACAATGAAGTAGTATACTCGTCTTATACACGTACCGAAGGACAACCGCTGCTGTCGCTCAAAGAAGCGTTGGCGCTAATGATGAAATCAGCCGGCGACTTTCGCATCTGCGGCGTCGGCACTACCGGCAGCGGCCGTCAGCTGGCCGGCCTGCTGCTGGGCGCCGACATCGTCAAAAACGAAATTACCGCCCATGCGACGGCCACCGTAACCTACCATCCTGATGTGCGCACCATTTTTGAAATTGGCGGACAAGACTCGAAAATTATCATTATCCGTAACCAGATGGTCGTTGATTTTGCCATGAACACCATCTGCGCCGCCGGTACCGGTTCCTTCCTCGACCACCAGGCTGAGCGACTGAAGATCCCCATCAGCGAGTTCGGCGATTTGGCGCTAAGGGCAACCAAAAGCGTGCGCATCGCCGGCCGTTGCACCGTTTTCGCCGAATCGGATATGATCGCCAAACAGCAGTACGGTTTTTCCAAGCCGGAGATTATCCGCGGCCTGTGTGAGGCGCTGGTCCGCAATTACATCAACAATCTGGGACGCGGTCGCGACCTAGAGCCGCCTTACGTCTTTCAAGGCGGCGTGGCCGCCAACAAGGGTATTGTTGCCGCCTTTGAACAGGAAATGGGGCACCCCATCATTATCCCTAAATATTACAACGTAATGGGCGCCATCGGCGCCGCCATCCTGGCCCGCGAGCATATTGCCGCCACCGGCCGGTCCACGGCCTACCGGGGCGCTGCCGCCCTGAAAGTGGAGTTTGTCCCAACCAGCTTTATCTGCAACGGCTGCGCTAATATGTGTGAAGTCGTGAAAGTAATGATGGACAGTGAAACAATCGCCATTTGGGGCGACAAGTGCGGCAAGTGGTCAAGCAGCGTGATTGTTGCTTAAAATTGCCAGATAGCGCTATAACATAGCGAGGCTGGCTTTGGCGCACACTAGGGCCATGTACAGGTTTTTTGTGTACGGCGCCCTGGGGTGGTGCCTGGAAGTTTTATGGACCGGACTGGGTTCGCTCTTGTCCGGCGATGTCCGCCTAACGGCCAAAACCTATCTGTGGATGTTCCCCATCTATGGGCTGGCGGTGCTGTTTGAACCAGTCCATGACCGCATCCGCGCCTGGCCAATTACTTTGCGCGGCCTGGTATGGATGGTACTATTCTTCGCCGTGGAATACGCTAGCGGCTGGCTGCTCCGCCTCCTGACCGGCGTCAGCCCCTGGAACTACTACCATGCCCGCTGGCACCTTGACGGCCTCATCCGCCTGGACTACGCCCCCGTCTGGTTTGCCGTCGGCCTATTATTTGAGAAAATCCACGACCGACTGCGAAGTATGAAAATATTATGAGCGTGTATACGCCACAGGCCCCGGGCGACTGCGCCGCCCGGGGCCTGTAAGCTCTCGTCATATTATCGGTTGTCTACCTTTTCCGGATACATATCATGGTAAAACAGCCGTTTTTCCGCCACCTGCTCCCATTTGGTGCCCGGCTTGCCATAGTTGCAGTAGGGGTCAATGGAGATGCCGCCGCGCGGCGTGAACTTGCCCCACACCTCGATGTACTTCGGATCAAGCAGGCGGATTAAGTCTTTCATAATAATGTTGACGCAATCTTCGTGGAAATCACCGTGATTGCGAAAGCTCATCAGGTAGAGCTTTAACGATTTGCTTTCCACCAGCAGTTTGTCCGGCACATAGGAGATGTAAATAGTAGCGAAATCGGGTTGGCCTGTCTTGGGACAGATGCTGGTAAATTCCGGACAATTGAACTTAACAAAATAATCATTTTCGGGATGCTTATTTACGAACGCTTCAAGAATGGACGGGTCATATTGGTATTTATAAACCGTCTCCTGACTGCCAAGCAGCGTCACGCCGCTTAATTCATGTTCACTTCTTCCCGCCACAAAAATACCTCCTTGACCGGTTTTTCCATTATTATAACCTCTCTTTGCGGATATTAGGGCAACAAAAAAAGGGCCTGCGCCCATAAACATGCTGCGTTAAAACATTGCAGCCAGTCCCTAGTTTTGTTTATAGACAGGATGGGGTTGCGAACTGTCTTATCTATTTGTCATACCTATTATAGCACAGGGTATAATTAGTGGCAATCGAAGGCTGAATTTATTAGAATAAAATAAATACAAAACATAGCTATATGGGAAATTAGGCGTACAATGGTAGGTAGTAAGCAGCTTCATTCAGGCGAGGTGATACAATGGTCCGCGACTTTGGCTGGTGGCTCAGGCTATTTTTTTACTTGTTTATCCTGATGCTTTGCCTACCGGTTATTGTCCTAAAAGTGCTGTCGGTATTGAACTAAGCCGCAGCGATTCGGCCGGGCACGATTATTCTGTCTTAAAAGAATCGTAAAGCGCCTTATATTCCGGCGTCGGCTCAATCGTCTGATAAATATAAAGATGCACCCCGTTCGGGTCGTCGACGACGAAACTGCGCTCGCCCCACGGCTTATCCTGTACTTCCTGCTTGATATCCAGACCGGCAGCTTTTAGCCGGCAATATTCGGCGTCAACATCGTCTACTTCATACGAAATTATAATCCCCTTGCCGCCAAAAAACTCGCCGGCTTCCCGCTGCGGCAGGGTAAAACTGATCCCCGTGGTTGGCATCTGCGGCGATACAAGCTCAATGTACCAGGACGATTCGTAAACCAGCTTGAAATTAAAATATTTTTGGTAAAACTCCTTTGATTCTTGCATTTTGTTTGTACTTATCGTAACATCCACCCGTTTGATCTTCATTTTATCTCCTCCCGTTTCGGCTAAGCTATCGTTCTGATAAATTATTCATTATTTATGTATTTATATGCAAAACCATTAATTCCTGCTTGAGCGGAAGCTATTATAAGAAAAAATCTGCCGCTTAGCGCGACAGAACGGCTCCCCGGGTTATTAACATTGCTCATAACCATTGACCAGTACCGCTAATTCCCCGGTATGCGGCTCAAAAATCAGCCCATGCACCGGGATATCAGGAGGTATCAACGGGTTATTTTTAATTTTTTCCACGACCTGCCGTACGTTATCATGGGGGCGGTGGAAATTATCCAGCCATAGCTCGAAATCCTCCTTCACCATCTTAATTGCGTCATGTGATATGCCCCTGCGCAACATTTTTTCGATAATTGCCTGCGAAGTAGAATGAGCAACACCGCAATCTTCATGGCCTATTACCATAATCTCCTTAACATCAAGCTCAAAGATGGCGATTACAAGGCTTCTGATTGTAGCTTCAAAGCTGCCGGTAATAGAATTGCCGGCGTTTTTGATAACTACCGCTTCCTCCCTTTTGATGCCAAGCGCCGGTTCTAAAAAATCAACAAGCCGCGTATCCATGCAGGTAAATATGGCCAATTTCTTTTTTGGAAACTTGCCAACCTTGGGCGCTGTTTGTTTAAATTCTTCCGATACGTTTTGAACAAAAGATTGGTTTACCGCCAATATTTGTTCCAAAAGCGTCATAATTCGCCTCCCGCTATGCTGGTTTTGTCATGGATATAAGTTTTGCCCAATGTTCTAACTTTTAAGTTTATTCTCTTCAAAATATATTCACCAAAAGTTGGAAAAATACTTTTATCCTTGAGGAAAACCGGCATCTAAAAATATGTTAAATATGTTCAATATTAAAAAAAACCACAAAGTCCACGGAGAGATAATTATCTCTGGCGCGATGAATCTCGCATCCTCCGCGTCCTCTGCGGTTCAAAAGCGTCGTCATAAATTATTTGCCTTACAGCCGGTCCAAAGTTAGCTAAAGGGCTCAGCATCAAAGAGTATGGTCGACATGACATTTATCTTTCATAGCCATTAACTAGAACGGATAATTCGCCGGTATTCGGTTCAAAAATCAGGCCATGAACAGGAATATCAGCTGGAATCAACGGGTTGTTTTTGATTTTTTCAACTACTTGTTTTACGTTCTCATGGGGGCGGTGGAAATTATCCAGCCATAATTCAAATTCCTCTTTTATCATTTTAATCGCGTCATGTGATATGCCTCTTCGCAGCATTTTATCAATAATTGCCTGCGAAGTAGAATGAGCAACCCCACAATCTTCATGGCCTATTACCATAATCTCCTTAATATCAAGCTCAAAGATGGCGATTACAAGGCTTCTGATTGTAGCTTCAAAGCTGCCGGTAATAGAATTGCCGGCGTTTTTGATAACTACCGCTTCCTGCCTTTTGATGCCTAGCGCCGGTTCTAAAAAATCAACAAGCCGCGTATCCATGCAGGTAAATATGGCTAATTTTTTTTGTGGAAACTTACTGACCTTGGGCGCGGTTTGTTTAAATTCTTCTGATACATTTTGAACAAAAGATTGGTTTACCGCCAATATTTGTTCCAAAAGCGTCATAATTCGCCTCCTACGGTAATTGTTTTATTACATATTATGGTTTAAACGCGCGAAGCATTCAAGAACAGGACGTTTGTCAGGTCAACGCCAATGATGTTATTTAATAAAGAGCAGGAGGCCACCACCTTCCCGCTCTTTATTGTTAATATAATATCATATATGCTCTATGACTGGCAGTATTTATGGCAACAATAAATGATTAATCTTTAACGTTTGCTAAACTACTTTCCATTATTACCATTAGCGAATTTAAAATCATTTTTTTCTAATAATAGCGAAGTTAAAACCCCAAAAATAATAGCCCAGAAAGGAGCACCAATATTCAAGATCGACAAATTGGTAATAGCGACGAAAAAGGCTACAACCGCACCCGACCGGAACTGACCGGAGAAGGCGCCTTTAAAGGCGCTGCCAAACACGTCAAACATTGCAAGTCCTGCCAATACGGCGGTAAATTCAGACGGAACAAGTTTGACCGCGTCTATAGCCACTTTTGCGGAAAGCGCAAATAAAAACCAGAATACCCCCTCAAAAAATGCCGCAATAAACCGCATATCTTTTCTTTCCCCAGCGGCCGAGCTGGAACAAATTGCTGTACTTGGCCCGGCAGTAACAGCCGGATGAGCACCAACCAAACCATTGATAAAAGCACCGATACTGGGAACCAAATACATGGCATTGATCGGCGGTTTATAGCCTTCTGCCATAAGCACGCCAACCGCTTGAATGTTCTGCACGCCAATAACCAGGAAAAATAAGGGAACACTAATGTTCAATATGGCTTTAAGGCTAATGTCAGGAATAACAAAGACAGGTTTAGCCAATTGCAAATTTAATGATACCGGCTTAACCAGGCCGAAAGAAGTCAACAAAATGGCGCCGGCAATCATGGCGATCATAATGGGCGGTATTTTCTGCGAAAAACGCCGGAACGTCATAGTGATAAAAAAGACTACCAGCATGACGCCATAAATCGAAGGGGTTTTAATTGCCGCGGAAAACATGCTAACACCGAAACTTAACAGCACGCCACCGACCATGCCAAGCATTATCGGAACCGGTATATGGTCAACAACCTTTTTAATGGCTCCTGTGGCAGTAAGAGTAAATGTTGCCAAGCCAACGAGCATATAAGCTCCGACAGCTTCATTAAGCGTAAATTGTGGCAATACTTTGCCTAAAAGCACTGCACCAGGTATACTATAAGCAATAACGACTGGAATACGATACCGCAAAGACATAAACATCGTTGAAAGACCGCCGAAAACATAAATACCAAACAACCACGAAACCGCCTGGGCATCTGTCAGTCCGCCCTGTTTGGCGGCATTCATCACGATTACACCGGGCCCAAGAGTGCTGAATAAAGTAGCTACCAGACCCGTTCCCACACCAGCTGCACTAATATTCGCCCATAATATTTGCAAGCTTTCTCTTAAGCTGTAGCCTTTTTCCATTATCATGCTAAATCCCTCCCTGCAACGAGTTATTAAGTTTGAATTAAGTCCCTTGGGTATTGTGTTAAAATCTCATTGTTTTTCGCACCGATAAAAATGCAGTCCGTAACTCTTGGGCCACCAATGCCTTTTTTGTATATTGTTGGCAACAATACATCCACTACCATTCCCGCTTCAAGCAGGTCAGCTCTACCTTTCCCAATAATGGGATAAAATTCAGACTGCCTTAAGCCAACACCATATCCAATAATATCCAAATAATAATTTCCAAAACCTGCCTCTTCGATAACCGCCCGAGCAACAGCATCAACCTCGGCAGCAGTAACCCCTGGTTTAAGGGCATTTATTGCAGCATCTTGGGCTTTTAGTAGCAATTGATATACATCCCTATAACCAGTAGCAACACTACCAACCGCTACGGTCCGGCACATTTTAGCACAGTACCCTTCATATGTTGCCCCTAAGTGGACGACAACAATTTCACCTTCGTTAATAACTTTATTGCTCGCGCACGGATGGGTCAACAACGCCCGTTCTCCGGAAACTACTTGCGGGCGAAAAGGCGAACCGCCGGAACCGGCCTTTAACATAGCGTATTCAGCCTCGGCCAGGACTTCCACTTCCCGTATCCCTGGTCTTATCGACCTCACGGCAGCTTCCATCCCGGCACATACAAAACTGCTTGCTTTTCGGATTTTCGCTACCTCTGACGCTTCCTTTACAGCCCTAATCCTGTAGAAAAGCTCACTTGCATCCACGAAGCTATTTTCTGAAAACGCTTTCCGCAAACCATCGTAAACCGCAAACGGCACAAAATACCGTTCAAAACCTATCCTTGCCGGCCTAGGAGTTACGGCCTTGATAACTTCCACGCATTTTTCCGCAAGGTTTTGCCGCGGGAAATGATAGCCATATGTTTTCAGCCCCGTTTCTTGCCTCACGTATTCCGCGTCAAGCCAAAGCGTAACTGCACACGGCTCGCCTTGTTGCGGTATTATGACTGCCAGACATTCAATTTGGGTAAGCCCGGTGTAATAAATAAGGTTTTCCCGGTTATTGACAAATAAGATGTCAATATTACAGTCGGCCATCATTTTTTGGGTTTTTTCAAATCTATGCACGTATTCCGGCGGCATCGCAAATCACCCTAGACAGTCCGCGCTTTCTTATTTGCCAACTCTATGGCCACATCAATTATCAGATCTTCCTGACCACCAACGGTCTTAAGTCGTCCCAATTCAATCAAAATATCCCTAGCATCGACTCCAAATTTCTCCGCTGCACGGTATGCATGCAATAGGAAGCTGCTGTATGCTCCTGCATAGCCTATAGCCAACGCTTCCCTATTTATAATCTGCGGCCGTTGCATTAGCGGCGCTAAAACGTCCTCGCTTAGGTCCATTACCTTATAAAGATCTATTCCGGTTTCATATCCCATGCGATTGAGAACAGCTACCAAAACCTCCAATTGGGCATTCCCCGCGCCAGCGCCTAAACCGCGAACCGTGCCGTCCAGTATCGTTGCCCCAGCCTCAATCGCTGCAAGATTATTCCCAATCGCAAGACCCAGGTTATTATGAGCGTGAAAACCTACGGGAAGCGATACAGCAGATTTTACGGCAGTAATTCGAGCCTTGACATCTTCCGGCACCATTGCTCCAGCAGAATCGGCTATATAAACAACATCTGCCCCATAGCTTTCAAATAGTTTAGCCTGTTCAGCCACTTTTTCCGGAGACGCCATATGCGACATCATTAAAAAACCGATAGCTTCAAGCCCATTCTTTTTGGCAAAAGCAATGTGCTGCTCGCCAACATCAGCTTCTGTTACATGAGTTGCGACCCGAACAGTCTTCACCCCATATTCCATTGCAACCTTCAAATCTTCAATCGTACCGATTCCCGGAATTAGCAATACATCAAGCCGCGCTTGCTTTACCGCTTGCGATACAGCCTTAAAATATTCCCGATCTGCCGCCTTGGCAAAACCATATTGCATTGAGGATCCACCAATACCATCGCCATGGCCAAATTCAATTGTCCCCACGCCGGCTTCATCCAAACGCGAAGCAATCAAGGCCATCTGCTCCGGCGTTAATTGGTGGCTAACAGCATGCATCCCATCCCGTAATGTAGTGTCAATTATTCTAATCCGCTTCACCTAAAACACCGCCTTTTGCTTAAACTGAGCATAACGCTCCCCAACTGCGACGGCAGCTGCAGTAATAATATCAAGATTGCCAGAATAAGTTGGCAAATAATCACCAGCCCCTGTAACTTCAATCATTGCTACCACCCGTTCGCCATCGGCATAAGGGGGAACTTTGAGCCGATATCCTGGTACATAACGTTGAACTTTCGCAACAATTTCATTTACACTTTTCACAATATCGTCAATCCGTCGTGTATCACACTTGGCATAGATGGTATTGCGCATCAAGATCGGCGGTTCTGCCGGGTTCAGAATAATTATCGCCTTAGCGTCTTTGGCACCACCGACGGAGATTAGGCCCCGCCGGGTCGTTTGCGTAAATTCGTCAATATTTTTCCGCGTGCCAGGTCCAGCACTTCGACTACTGATAGTCGCCACTATTTCCGCATATTCTACCTCGGTCACCCGGCTGATACCGTACACGATCGGGATCGTCGCCTGTCCGCCGCAGGTTATTAAGTTGACATTTATGGCACTGTTTAGGTGCTGATCCAAGTTTACGGCCGGAACGACATAAGGCCCCACCGCCGCCGGGGTAAGGTCTACCGTGAACAGACCGGCCTCCTTTAAAAGCGGCGCATGCTTGAGGTGTGGCTTAGCTCCAGTAGCATCAAAAACGATGTCCAGCTGATCCTTTATCGCCAATACGCCGTCAATCCCCTCCAGGGAAGTAGGAATCCCTTTGGAAGCGGCGATTTTCAACCCTTCTGACTGCGGATCAATTCCTGATACCAACGCCACTTCATGATAAGGACTCCTTAAAAGTTTTAACATTAAATCAATGCCGATATTTCCCGGCCCCAGCACCGCTGCTCTCAGTTTTTTCTGCATCTTTTGGTCCTCCTTTTAGATAAACCGGGCACTGACGCTGCCGATATGGTCGAACGTCGCCCTGATGTTGTCCCCCGCGGCTACCGGACAGGCGGCGGTTAGTGATCCGGACATGATTATATCTCCAGCTTTGAGGATAATTCCGTACTGGGAAAGTTTATTAGCCAACCAGGCCACGGCATTTGCCGGATGCCCAAGTACGGCCGCGCCAGCCCCGGTAGCAACGATTTCGCCGTTTTTCTCCAGTACCATCCCCATGTAGCGCATATCTAGCGCCCCGACAGGCAGCAACTTGCCACTGAGGATGACTTTGCCAATGGAAGCGCCGTCGGCAATGGTGTCCTGAATTTTAATCTTCCAGTCTTTTATGCGGGTATCAATAATTTCCAGCGCCGGCATAATTCCTGCCGTAGCCTCAAGCACCTGCGCCACGGTGACGCCGGGACCGGCCAAGTCGCGCTTCAGCACGAAAGCAATTTCCGCCTCCACTTTTGGGGCGATGAGCTCGTTCATGCTGACCGCATCGCCCTCCAGCGCCATCATGCGGTCAGTGATGTAGCCATAATCCGGTTCAAACACGCCGAGAGCGGCTTGCATGGCCTTGCTGGTCAGGCCAATTTTACGGCCTACGACAACATGCCCATCGCTTTCCCGCAATTTTTGGCCTACAAGCTGTACCTGATAGGCATCTTCGTTAGTGATGTCCGGATAACGCGCCGTTAGCGCTTCAATAGGTGTCCGCGTCGTTTCCGCTTGGTAAAGTTCTTTAGCTAGTTGTTCTATGATGGTTTTTTCCATGATCTTCCTCCCCGCTAGTTTGATGGGTATGATGCTGCCAGTGCTTACCGCTTAGCTTCTGGCGTAAGATTTGCGCAATTTCTTCCGCCAGCGCGACTTTATCAATCCGCCCCGTCCGGCAATATCGCCTCAAGACAGCGCTGCTCGCCACCACCTCGTCGTGGGGGCCGGGAAGATTAATAATTGTGGCGATACCGCACTGTCCTACACCAATGCGTACCCCGGCTTTAACATGCCGGCCGCTGCCTTGCTGAAACTTGACAATCCACGGGGTTGCCGCCGCCGGATCAATCGCAGTTGTTGCCTCAACGCTGAAGTCTTTGTCTTCGGCACCGACACCGCCCGTGGTAATTATCAAACCAAAGCCACGGTCAATAGCATCCTCAATTTTTCTTTTAATTACTACAGCATCGTCATCAAGGATACCGCCAAACTCAACGTTGTAGCCTTGTTCGGTTAAGAAGCGCATGAGATAAGGTGAATTGGTATCTTCAATCATTCGCTCTTTCACTTCAAATCCGGTGGCAAACACTATTGCGCGTCGTAGTACCGCCTGCTCAATCTCGGTAGCCAGCTGTTCCGTACGCGCAATAAGTTCGCTGGCCTGCTGTTCATCAAAGGCGATAAGTCCCATTATACCTGACGAATCCACATAGGCGTCAGCGGTAACGGTAAGCCCGGGCACTGTGGCTAGTTTGGCAAGAATAGCCTGCTCCTTGCCGGCAATTTGGCTCATGTCCAAACTCTTTTCGAGGATGTCTAGGCAAATATGGTCAGGCCTTACATCTACCACCAGCACGCTGGCCGGGGGGATAGCTAACGCCTCAGCCACTTTCTCCGCTGCGAGACTTAAATTGGTATTATCCAAAACAAGTCCAAAAATACGCAGCTCAGTTTTTTCGAGCAAATTCAGCTGCATGCCGCTGCCTCCCCACAAACCTCGAGCTTCATATCAAGAAGCGGGGCATCAATAATGGCGACGCCAATGTCCAGAATATCAATGCCCCGGCCTTTTAGTTCAGAAATGGCTTCTATCTTGATGCCTTTTGCAAAAGCAATTTGGACTCTGTCGCGCCAACCTTTGGCCATGAGCGCCTCGTGCACCGCTGTTACGTCCTCCAGCCGCCCGGTATCCACCATAATGATGTCCGCGCCGCATTTCACCGCCGTGAGTGCTTCCTCGACGACAGGGCCATAATACCCTTTAAGCTGGATGACTTTTTGTTTGTCATCCATGTCTCTCACGGCGGTGAGGGTAGCTTCAATGCCACCTAACATGCGAACAAAGTTTTTATCCAAGTAGAGAAACGGCTGGTCGGAAATCCGGAAAGCGGCCTGGCCGCAGGCCACCGCTTCCCGGACAATATGTTTAATCTCGGGGGGCATTTTTTTCCATGCTCCGCAAACAATGCGGAGGTCAGGCCCGGCCGCTTGAACGGCCTTTTGCGCTGCCGTTGCTATCCCAGATGGTTTAGCCATTATACCGATGACGATTTCTTCGGCCATGGCAATCTGTTTGGCCTGACCCGTAATGGTGGCTATTACTGCGCCCGCGTCAACGGCGGCGCCGTCGCCTAGCAGCTGGTTGACGGTGACGCCAAGGGACATTAAGGCCTCGGCCAGCCGCTTGCTCCCTGCGATGATGCCGCTCGATTCGGTGATAACTTTGGCCATAAACGTGCGATTGCCAACCGAAGCAAAGATGGCATCTCTTATATCGGGTGGCGTCTGAATTTTTTGCTGCATTTTGCCTTCCTCCGCTTTTTCGAAACCTTACAGAGAAACACCGCGCTGCTTAAGCCACTTGGGCATTAGTTCCTGATCGACCCGGGCCGATACTTCGGGAGCCTTACGTATCAGCAACTCAGCCAATGATTTACTTACATTTATACCGCCCATGGCGCCGTCAAAGATAATAACCTTGTCAGTCTTGGCCGCTTTGTAGGCAAAGTGCATCGCCTCGTCCAATTCATTGGCCACAACCGCATATTTCATGTACGACAAATTTTGCGGGTCGGAATTGAACAAGTCTGCTTGCTCCTGGCCAACCACGATGGTGGGCACATGCTCGGAGAAGAAAGCACTTGGATAACCGCCCCACGCGTAGTTGTGCACAACCATTTTAATCGCCGGATTGACGGGTAGCACACCGTCAATCAAGGGTTTGCCGTCTTTACGATAGAAAGCCTCGGTATACCAGGTATATGGCGGCAGCCCTTTGTCGAGGTCAAACAAGTCTTGATTCGCACCGGCAAAGTTGGCATAAATCACGCCAGCAGCGAACACATAGGGCACCGGGCAGGGGAAGTCGAGACCGACGATACACTCATCAATTTCGCCCAGCAGCGTCATAATTTTGCCATAATATTTGAGACCTTCGACCGTTATCTGGTCATTGAGAACATAGAGGTCATTTTCGGCGCTTACGCCAACTACGCCGCTCGGCGACATATTCAAAAAGGCAGCGAAAGCAAATTTATTTTTAACAAACTCCGACTCAAAGATGGCGCGGGCAGTAAAATTCGCTCCCCGCGGGCCCATGTTCCAATGATAGGTAGAGCGGGTTTCAATCCGCGCGTAGGACATACCAAAAGGTTTAACCGCCCGGTCGACCTGACGGTGGAAATGCACTTCCCGCACATCACTGTTATGCACATGGACAATCCAGTCGGCATCATAAACGGCTTTGATACCATATAAGGTGCCAATTTCAGTCTGAATGGCCACCCCTTCATCAATAGGAGCTATGCCACGCGCCTTACCTTTATAATGCTCGTCAAGCCCATACCGCTTAATATACTCTTCCGTCTCACGGAACCGTAGACCTACGCCCGCCCGCAACCGGATATCCGATGCACCGGTTCGTTCAGCAATAATATCGCGCACCGCCCGGAGCAGTTCAGCATAAGGCTCACCGCCAAGAAGAGTAAAACCGTGGTGGGAGGCGAGCACATTTACCGAATCCCCTGGTTTAATCATGGACATATCGACCTTACGGAGCGCAGCTTCCGCCGCTTGGCGAATAGCGGCTATGCCATTCTCACTGGGGTAGATGACGTCCGGCGTATCTTCAAAGAGGTCTTTAATCAGCAGGGACGTCATTTCCGGGTATTCGGCCATCCGCTTTTTCACGAGTTCCGGGGCAATGCCATACTGCGAGGCCCGCGGAGCCATGGGAGTAATTGGTTTACGCATCATTCGGAATCCCTCCCGCTCGGTTTAGCTTCAACGACTTTGTCCAAAAGTTTTATATCTTCATCGAAGTAGAAGCCGCGACTATTGTACTTGGCTTTAACTTCTTCCGGAATATCCCAAACGGTTGGCGTAAGACCATACCACTGGTAGCCGGACGGGCGCTCAGGCGTAATGCCGGCTGCCTTGAGCAGTCGAAGTACTGGCTGAATGCATTCCACTTTGCAACCCATGCGGATGCCGGTCTGGCGGGAAATCTCCTCCGGTGTCTTAGCCCCTTTGAGGATAGCGCCGGCTACTTCCTCCGCCCTGGTTGCCGTACAGTAACAAATAATTTGCTCTGGATTAAGTTTAGCTTTGGTACACAGAGCAGAAATCTCGTTATAATCAAGATCGGTAATATCCACCTTCACCGTGTACGGTTTTTCCAGTTTTTCCATGGTAATCGCATAAACGGGACACCGTTGATTGCATGCGCCGCAACCACGACAATTATTAAGGTCAATTTCTGCTTTGCGCTCTTTAATCGTAATTGTTTCAGCAGGGCAAACTTTGGAACAAACGCCGCAGCCAATACATTTGTCCTTGTCCACAACAGGTTTCAGGGATACAAGTTTCACACTTTAAACCTCCTTTTCTACCTTTCATCTTGGTAAAAATCAATAAAATTAAGAAGCAATAATTTATATACACCTCCCCTATTGTCCTATATTATCGGACAGTGTTCATATTTTATGTTTTAGCAATCATATGGTAATATGTTTAAACTTTTTTTATTCTTTGCAACCAAATTCAGCCGAAATAGTGCGGGACATTTCTACCACATCGCGAATAATCATATTTAATTTTTCGTTCATCCGCATCGTCGGCCCCGAAATACTAAAAGCAGCAATAACCAGTCCCCGGTGATTTTTAATTGGCGCCGCTACGCAAGTGAGACCAATTTCAAATTCTTCTTTATCTAAGGCATAGCCACACTGGCGAATTTCAAGCAAATGTTGTTTTAATTGTTCATAACTGGTAATGGTATTGGAAGTAAATTTATGCAAAACCCGTCCGGCCATCACTTTTTCAAGCTCAGTATCGCTTAGCCAGGCAAGCAACACTTTACCTACGCCAGTACAATAAGCCGGGTTACGCCCACCAATTTGTGATGCAATACGAATTGAATGTGGACTATCCACTTTGTCAATATATATTACTTCTCCTTTGGATAATACGGCTATATGCGCCGTTTCGCCATATTTTTCCACAAGCTTCCGGAGATGAGGAATTGTAAGTCTTCGAATATCCATACTCGAATAAACGACTTGTCCTAATTCAAAAAGCTTCATCCCTAAAGAATATCGGCCTGTCGACTGATCTTGGTGCACATACCCCAGTTGTTCCAGTGTAGAAATTAGACTATGCGTAGTGCTTTTACTAAGACCGATGGCACGGCTAATATTACTAAGACTGTCTTCATTACCGGACGCAGCTAGATGTTCAAGTATTTTAACCGCTCTAGCCACAGATTGAATCTGGCGACCAGAGTTACTTTCTGACAGCATTACATCACCTCTTTGAATTATCAAAAAACAAACCAGTCTTAGCAGTATTTTAGATATCCCCTATAACAACTCGTCGGTGAACATTTTGCATCTTCCTAACACATAAGCATGAATAGCTTTTAGAGGGATATTATGCTTTTCGGCAATCATACGGCAATCCTCATATTCGGGAGCTACATTAATTATTTGCTCATCCATTTTGCCGATTTTTACGCGCACCTCTCCCCAGGGCGTATCAACTTTAACTATTTCCCGTGCAACATGAAATGAATCACACTCAAAAACACGAACTCCCAGGGTGCTAGTTTCTGTTAAAATTATGCGAATAATTTCATTCAACTTATCAGCCGCTGTTATCACTGTTAGCTTAGTCCCTGGCCGGTTCTTCTTCATGTTTACGGGCGTAAGGTATACATCGTAGGCCCCAACGGCAAACAACCGCTCCATGACATAGCCATAAAGCTGCGGGTTAAGATCATCTATATTTGTCTCCACTAACTTTGCCTTTTGCCCTTGCGCTAGCATCTGGACTGTACCAACATAGACACGCAGCACGTTGGGAATATCGAGATCCATGCTCCCCGCGCCATACGCAACACGCTCTGTTTTCATATATACTGGCAACGTACCAAATTCCTGGACTAAGCTAGCAACTAAAGCCGCTCCAGTAGGCGTGACCAATTCGCCTTTGATTTTATCACTATAAAACGGAATTCCTTGGAGAAGTTCAGCGGTGGCAGGTGCTGGGACAGGCATTAATCCATGATCGCACTTTACATAGCCAGAACCAACATGTAATGCCGAAGCAAACACATGTTTAATTCCAAGATATTCAAGACCAATAACTGTGCCTACAACATCAATTATCGAATCTATTGCTCCCACTTCGTGGAAATGCACCTTATCAACCGAAGTGCCATGAACTTTGGCTTCAGCCTCAGCTAAACGAGCAAAAATCGCCTCTGCCTGTTCCTTTATCGATGTAGCTAAGCTACTTTTTTTAATGATTTTCTGAATATCGCCAAAATTACGCGAAGGTTGAAACCATTGACGAAATTCCACATTGAAGTATCGAGCCCTTATACCCTTCTTGACTATATCTTTATTAATTAGCTTATAGCCAGAAATATCTAATTTTGCTAACTCTGTCTGCAAATGCTCGATTGGTAATCCGGCATCAAGCAGGGCGCCAATCATCATGTTACCACTAATGCCGGAGAAACAGTCAAGATAGATGGCTTTCACTTGTTCACCTCTAAGTTAATCCGATATAATCGGATGGCGTTCGTAAAATTCCATAAACCAACTAAATTGATATGCTGATATTATAATTTTGATATTTTTTTGTTTTTTCCTGCTGCTATTTTTAAAAATTTTTAATTCCAAATTCTTTTTTCAAAAATAAAAAAATCCTTGCTCTATACAAAAAGCAAGGATTTTTAACAAGCTATATACTTACCAGCAAGTAATCGGCTCGATATCGGCCATTGTTCTGAGGCCCGGCCGGGCTTTGGCGACCACCGGAATGGCGTTGACAAGAATGGCGCAGGTGGCTACGTCGCCATTAACGCCGCCATTGATGCAACTATCAATCGCCGGCTCGCCGTCAATGACAATACGGTCGCGCGCACCGGGCTCACCGATCGCGGCGCGGAAGATAAGGGAAATGACCTCTTCCCCGCCCATGACGCCGCGGCCTAACTGCTGCACGCCGAGAACATTGCCGGGCTCAATGACCATACTGTCGGTTGTTACCCGCCGCTCGGCGATAATGGGCGTGATAATATCTTCGGTTTTATCAAGCTGCCAGCCTAAACGGGCAGCAATCAAGTGCATCGACTCGGTTAGGCCCACATGCCGCAGGGTGCCTTCCTCCACCTTCTTATAAAACTCTTCTACCGTAAGCCCGGCGCCGATTTTCTTTTGGAACGGAATGCGCCGGAACGTGGCGTCCTGAATGCGCTCGACCGTTACCTTGCGCACCTTGCGGCATACGCCGGTCATGGCCGCCGGCAAAAAATCCATGAGAAATCCGGGATTGACGCCGGTCGCGAGTACCGCCGCATTGCTCTTTTTAGCGGCCCGGTCAATGCTGGCCGCCAGTTCAGGCTGGGTTTGCCAGGGATAACTAAGTTCCTCGCAGGAAGAAACAACACTCACGCCGTAAGGCAAGATCCGGAGAAGCTGATCGTGAACTTTCGCCAGGCTGGACGCAGTCGTCAGCACGACAACATCGGCCCTGCCGCCCCCCAGCACCGCATCGATATCAGCCGTTACGGTGACGCCAAGCGGCGCCAGACCGGCCAATACGCCGACGTCTTGTCCCACCTTGGCCGGGTCGGTGTCAATAGCCCCGACAATTTCAAGGCTAGGTCGCTCTGCCAAATACTGCGTCACCTTGTTACCAATCGGACCTAGCCCCATCTGCGCGATTCTCAGTTTTTCCGCCATTTCTCCTCTCTCCTTTGGTTCAGGGTAATGAAAAAATAAAAAGACCAAAGAACAGATGCGCCTGCCTCGCAAGTTCCTTGGTCTTACTTATCTCAGTGGCACGAAGGACGTTCATGCACCAATAAATAAGACAATATTTTATTACTATTTTATTACTTTCATTATAACATAACTGCCGGAAAATTCAACCACCAAGATGCAACTGCTGTTTTTTCACCATCATATATTTATTATGAGCATCCTTTAGGGCAACAATGAGCGCTTTCTGCACCAGGCCGAAAAAGCGACGGCGAATGGCATCGGTCATTTCGCCCACTCCCGCAGCCAAGTTGTGGCCGATGAGCAGTGAACGGATAAAGCCTTCGGTCATCGGACTGGCGGTATTGCAGGCTGCATCGACGATCTGGTCGGTCCGGGCATCTACGACCATGCTTACAAAAAACACCTGATAGATGCTGGCAATCGGGTCGTCTTTGCCCGGTTTGGCTACCCCGGTAACGAAGACGGTACTTGACCCATATCCAGACATCGTGTTAGGCCTCCACCAGCCGGAGGGCCGTACGGACCATAATCTCTACCCCGTACCCCAGGCTGCGTTCATCAATATCGAATTTGGGGTGATGATGGGGATAGACAATCCCCTTTTCTTTGTTGCCAACACCGACGAACATAAAGCACCCCGGCGCTTGCTCTTGGTAATAGGAGAAGTCTTCGCCCACCATTGCTGGGCTTAGCTCAATCACTTTATCGCCGCCCAACACTTCCCGGCCGACGGTGGCAACGACTTTTGCCACCGCGGGGTCGTTGACAACCGGTGGGTAGCCGAAATATTTTTCCAGTGTGAAGCTAGCGCCCGCCGCCGCACAAATGCCTTGGCAAACCTGCTCAATGCGGCTGAAAACTTTTTCCCGCACATGGGACGCAAAAGTACGCACCGTCCCCTTTAGCAACGCCGTGTCGGGAATGATATTGAAGGCGTCGCCGCTCTTAAAGACGCCAATAGACAATACTGCTAGTTCGTTGGCATTAATGTCGTTGCCCGTAATGGTCTTGAGCGCAAGAACAATTTGCGCGCCCACATACAGCGGATCGATCGTCTCATGGGGCATCGAACCATGGCCGCCTCGGCCTTTGATGGTAATGGAAAACTCGTCAGGCGACGCCATCATCGGGCCATAGGTAATGCCCAATGTGCCGACGTCGAGCGGTTGCCAAAGATGGGCGCCAATGACGGCATCCACGCCTGCCATGGCGCCGTCTTTAATCATAGCCAACGCCCCGCCGGGGAACCGTTCTTCACTCGGCTGAAACAGCAAACGGACATTGCCCGGCAGTTCTGCTTGCAGCCTGGTAAACACCTTGGCAACGCCTAGCAGCATGGCCGTATGACCGTCATGGCCGCAGGCATGGCAAACACCGGGTATTTGCGATCGGTACGGCTGCTCAACTTCGTCCTGAATAGGCAAGGCGTCCATGTCGGCGCGGATGGCCACCGTCTTACCTGGTTTGCCGCCTTTAATTTCGGCAATAACGCCAGTGCCCGCTGCCGGCCGGGGCTCAAGCCCCATTGCCTTTAGTTCAGCCATGACTTTTTGCTGGGTCGCAAACTCCTGACCGCCAATTTCGGGATGGGCGTGAAAATGGCGCCGCAACCCGACAATATATTCATGGTTTTCTTTAACCAGCGCATGTATTTTTTGTTCCATATCAATCACCCTTTCATGCATAAACTACTTTTATTGTGTATACCATTCTCTTGTACATACCATTCTCTGCCAAAGCCGCAGTTCCTTCCTGAAAAGCGCCCGTAGTTGTATATTCCTGCCGGCAGTGCTAGTATATATTTAAGATTGGCAACAACCTGGCTCTAGCAGATTGCGGAGGTTAACGTGAACGGATACCGAAAAAAAGACGACCAGTACTATCGCCTTATTACCGAGGCGCGTAAATGCTTTGAGCGGCAGGAGCGGGAGAAAGCCTGTTATTGGTACGCACAGGCCGGCCTCCATCAGCGGCCGGACGCCGAAATGCGCGATTTGGCTGACTTTTTGGTCGTGGCCATCGAATTTCGGCCAGAACTGGCCGGCGACATCGCCCGCCTGCTTTTGGCCAAAAGCGAGCCCCTGCCGCCCCTTTATATCCAAGATCTATTCTTTTGTGCCTTGACCATCGCTGACCACGTTTTGGAACAAGAAGTGACAAAGAGAGTGCTGGCCGGACCGCTTACCCCAAATCTGTGTGTCCGGATCGCCGATATGTATTTTGAATACGCCGCCGACCGGCGCCACCAGGTCAGAGCGGCCCAGTGGATCCGGCGGGCGACCGAAACCGCCCCCCTAACCTTTGACGACTGGGCAGCCAAAGCCTACGCCTTTTATCTTTTGCTCGACGACGAAAAAGCGCCACTGGCCGTTCTCGGCTGCGCGCAAAGGTGCGTGGAATTGGCCGAAACCACGCCAACGATTGACCTTGACGCCCTGCAGGACTTAGTGGAAGCCCTCAGCATCCTTGATGACGGCAGTATCATTACGAAGCATCTCTATGATAAAATCCTGGCCAACAACCTTATTCCCCTGCCGGACAAACACCGCATCTGGCAGGAGATTAAAGGCAATCAGGGCTACTTATAACCCACCCTGAAAATCGGCTATTTTAAGCCAGAATATTAGGAACCACAGAGGACACGGAGGAATATTTTTTCTTTAATATCTTTAGCGCGATGAATATCGCGCCTGGCGTGTTCTCCGTGGTTAAAAATATTTTTCATTATTTGTGGTGCCAAATGTATTGGCATGATTATCTTGGCGAGTTTTTAGTCGCAGCAACGAAAGGGGGACGAATGCCATGAAGGAAAAGCTTAAGCAGTTTTGCCGTTCGCTAGGACTAGACCTCGTCGGCATCGCCCCCCCTGGCCCATATCACGAACTCGCGGCGATACTTTATGACCGCATGGCCAAAGGCCAGAGCACCGCGTTTGACGAGCCCGACATCGCCAAACGCATTGACCCCCGTCACACCATGCCTGATGTCCAGTCCGTGATTGTCTGCCTGTTCCCCTATTACACCGGCGAACAAAGGCCAACCAATCTCGCCAAATACACCCACGGACTTGACTATCACCATATCATCCGCCGCAAGCTGGACGAGATCGGCCACTACCTGCAGGCGAACATTCTGGACTTCGCCTATCAGCCGTTTGTGGATACCGGACCGCTGGTAGACCGCTATTTGGCTTATCTGGCCGGTCTGGGCTTCTATGGCATCAATAGCCACATTATTACTGAAAAATATGGCTCCTATGTGTTTATCGGCTATCTTCTCACCAACTATCCCTTTGCCCCAGACCAGCCGCTAAATCGTACCTGCATCCAATGCGGTCAATGCGTGAGGATGTGCCCCGGCCAAATCATTCTCGGCAATTTTGCCATCGACCCGCGAGGCTGCCGCTCTTATTTGACGCAGAAAAAGGGCGAATTATCCCCGGCCGAAATCAGCATTATTCGAAAGACCAGCCTTGTCTTCGGCTGCGACGTCTGCCAAGATGTTTGCCCCCATAACCAGGGCGTCAACCTAACGCCCCTTGCCGAATTCAAAGACCAACTTCTCCCGTGGCTAGACGAAAATGAAGTCGCCGCCCTATCCAATAAAGAATTTACCCGTCGCTACGGTGACCGCGCCTTCAGCTGGCGAGGAAAGAAAATACTCCTGCGCAATTTTGCGTATACCCAAGGCCAGCAGTGCCGCTAAAAACAATGCCCCCTCCCGACTACAGGAGGGGGTAAAAAATTAGCAGTATAAGTACCGGTTAAGGCATGCGGCCGCACAGCGTTTGCCGCGGCCATCCTGCTGATATTTTGTTTTATAGTAGTCCCGCTTCTTGGCAATTCGCTGCAAACAGTCAATGAGCACATCCACTTCGCGGCAATCGTTGTACAAGCCGAAACTCACCCGCACCAAACCGGGAACAAGAACATCGTCATGAGTCTGATAATAAGCCACCGCCTCGTCGCTTAGATTCAAGAGCTTTTCCACATAGGGGTGAGCGCAGAAGAGGCCGCTGCGGGACGCAATCCCCGCTTCCTGGGCGAGAATGTCGGCGACTACACTGTGGTGCAACCCTTCAAGCGTGAAGGAAATCAAACTCACCCGGTCTTCGCTTTTATCCCGGCGACTATACAGCGTCAGCCCCGGCACTGTGGCCAAACCTTCTATGGCATATTCGATCAATTTTCGTTCGTAGCCGGCAATTGCCTTCATATCCAGGCTCAGAAGCGTCTTAATCGCCGTCGCCAGTGCCAGCACCCCCATCATATTCGGGGTGCCGGCTTCAAAGCGGGCTGGCGGTTCATCCCATTGTACAGACTGAGAGGAAACCAGCCCGACTGCCCCGCCGCCTTTGTAGACCGGTGCGGCATTTTCAAAGGCGTCCCGCGGGCCAATGAGGGCACCGGCGCCGAAGGGGGCATACATCTTATGGCCGGAAAAGGCCAGATAATCAATATGTTCCAGCGAGTTAACCGGCTTCATATCCACCGGAACATGGGAAACAAGTTGCGCGCCATCGACGAAAATTTTGGCGCCATACTTGTGTGCCAGGCGGGCAATCTCATAAATAGGGTTAATATACCCCGTAACATTGGAAGCGCCGGTAACGGCAACCAGTTTAACCCTGCCCTGATACTTAAGCAGTTTGGCCTCCAAATCCGGCAGTGACAGTCGGCCATATTCGTCGATAGCGACATAATCGGTCGTAAACCGCTCCCGCCATGGCAAATCATTGGCCAAATGCTCCATCTGGGTGGAAAGCACGACCTGGTCACAGCCGGCCGCGGCCAAAACATGGGCCAGTATGTTGATTGACTCGGTTGTATTTTTGGTAAAGATGACCACGTCATGGCCAGAGGCGTTGACAAACCGCCGGACAACCTCCCGCGCCGCTTCATAGAGCTTAGAAGTCAAAACCGACTTGTAGCCTTTTCCCCGGTGAACAGACCCATACCAAGGCGCGTAATTCATGATCTCGGTCATCACCGCGCGGAAGGGCGGAGTCGTCGCTGCATTGTCGAAATTAATTGCTGTCACATATTGGCCGTCAGCCAAGGGTACCTTGACGTCCACCCCGGCAACCACGTTCCGTAGATAAAGGCCGATATTCGGACAACGCATTTGAAATCACCACCACACGCCAAATTCTGACGCCGCCGTCTGCAAATCCTTAGTATTATAATGTATGTCGCCGCACGCCGTTTGGCACTCCCTTTGCCGAACGTCAGGTGGTGGGTTAGCGCAAAACAGTTTAACTTACGGTCCGCTCGCGCGCTGCAAGAAACCTCTTGCCGGCAATTCCCGGTCTGGTCATTTCCGCGGGCACTAATATTGCCTCAAGCTGTTCCGCACTCATCAGTTTTTTGGCAAGAATAAGCTGTTTTACTGATTTTCCCGTACTTATAGCTTCCTTGGCGATCAGTGACGCCTGCTCATAGCCGAGATGCGGCAACAAGGCCGTAACGATACCGATGCTGTTATTTACCATATCCTGACAGCGTTCTTTGTTGGCGATAATGCCGACGATGCATTTTTCATTAAAAACTTTTATTACATTAGTGAAAATATTAAAGGAATTAAACAAATTGTACGCAATCACCGGCCCCATTACATTAAGCTCAAACTGCCCGGCCTCGACTGCCAGGCCAATAACATGGTCATTGCCGATTACCTGGAAGGCGACCTGGTTAACCACTTCCGGCATAACCGGGTTTACTTTTCCCGGCATTATTGACGATCCTGGCTGCTGCGCCGGCAGTTGGATTTCATAAAGCCCGCATTTGGGCCCAGAGGCCATAAGCCGTAAATCGTTAGCGATTTTTGACAAGGCCAGCGCCGCGATTTTCAGCATGGCTGACATTTCCGCCAAGTCGTCCGTATTCTGGGTAGCATCTACCAGATTAGCGGCCGAAACAAATTTTTCACCGGTTAACCGGCTAATTTCAGCTACCACCCGCTCAATATATTCCAACTCGGCATTCAGCCCGGTTCCGACTGCCGTTGCGCCCATATTGACGGTGCGCAGCCGCTGCGCGGCGCGTTCAATGCGGCCGGCCGAGCGCTTGACCACGTCGGCATAGGCCTGAAATTCTTGTCCCAACGTAATCGGTACAGCATCTTGCAGATGCGTGCGGCCGATTTTCACCACATCCTCAAACTCTTTAGCCTTGTTTTCCATGCTTTCTGCCAGTCTGGTCATTTCCTGCACCAGCAGCCTGGCTTTTTTTAGGGCGGTAATGCGTATCGCCGTGGGAACAACATCATTGGTCGACTGGGCCATGTTTACATGATTATTCGGGGAAACCAACGAATAATTACCCTTGCGGTTGCCTAGCAGTTCCAAGGCCCGGTTAGCGATCACCTCATTGGCGTTCATATTCATCGACGTTCCGGCGCCGCCCTGAATACAGTCAACAACAAACTGGTCATGCCATTTACCGGCAATTATTTCGTCACAAGCACTAATAATAGCTTTACCTATCCGGCTGTCGAGACGCCCGGTGCTCATATTGGCCACCGCCGCAGCCCGCTTAACTATCGCTAGGGAAATAATAAAATCCGCTTCCAGCCGCTGGCCGGTAATCGGAAAATTGCGTACCGCCCGTAAAGTTTGAACGCCATAGTAATCATGGTCAGCCAACGCTACCTCGCCTAAAAAGTCTTTTTCCAGCCGCACTGTTTTCACCTCGTTTGTGATTTTTTTCACCTAATTGTATTGTATCATGGATTTTGTATTTTGTATACAAAAATTTTGTGAATAATTAGCAAAAATAGCAGTAAACCATAAGTCCTTTGCCATTTCCGGCAAAGATATTCATGCCAATAAATTGGCGCCACAAAAACATGAAAAAATATTTTTTATATTTTCTATTTTAAAGTTATCGGTTTTCGGAGCAGGACTTGTGGGTTATGTTCGCGGCCGGACACGGTGGGTCGGTGTGGCGGCAAGCGGATCGTCGGGCCAGTAGTGCTTCGGGTAACGGCCGAGAAGGTCTTTGCGCACTTCGAAATAAGCGCCGCGCCAGAAGCTGGCTAGATCCCGCGTCACCTGCACCGGCCGATGCGCCGGCGACAATAGGTGCAAGGTAAGCGGCACGCGGCCGCGGGCAATCCGCGGCGTTTCGGTTAGTCCGAACATTTCCTGCAGTCGCACGGCCAGAACCGGGGCGGCCGGATCGCTATAATCAACCGGTATGCGCTGGCCGCTGGGAACAACGATATGGGTCGGAGCACACTCGTCCAGTTCCCGGCGCTGGTCCCAAGTCAGCGTCGATTCAATAATTGTTACAAGGTTCAAGCGTGCGAGACCGTCGCGGCCGCTGATGCCGTAAAGGTAGGGACCAAGCCAACTGTCAAGAGTTTCAATGAGAGCCTCATCACTCATATCAGGCCAGCCTGGCTCCAACCGGTGCATGAAGTTAATGCGCTGCCGCAGCTGGCTGGCCGCCCGCGTCCACGGCAAAATGTCCAGGCCGGCTTCGGCGATGCCGGCAAGCAGCGCTGCCAGCACATCTTCCGGCGCCGGATCGGCCACAGGAACTTCCCTAAGAATCAGCGCACCGAGCCGCTCGTATTTGCGGGCGCGCACGGCCTGCGCCGCCCGGTCCCAAACGACGGTAACCGTTTCTTCAATCTGGTCGGCAAAATGCTGTTTTAAAGTGGCGAAGTCAACCGGCGCCGCCAGTAAAATGCGGCTCTCCGTCCCCTGGTCGTCCAGTTCGGCCGCAACTAAGTACGGCGCGTCGGCCAAAGCCTGCATCCCGGCTACGGCGGCGCCACGGCCGCTCGCCAGGAGAAACCGGCCGTTTTCCCGGCGCTGGCCGATCCGGTCCGGGTAGGCAAACGCGAGCAGTAAGCCACAAGCATTAGTATCGCCCGCTTCTTGCCCGGCTATGCCAAATAAGCGCCGCAAGTAGTCAAGCTCGGCCCGCAGCCGCCGTACCGCCGCCCAATCAACCATATGGGCCGGATTGTCCCGTTCGGCTTGACCGGCAAGGCGGAGGGCTTCGACGCGCAGCCTTAGGTCCGCGTCGGAAGCGCCCCCACTGCTGCGCAGTATGTCCCGTTCGCTTAAAAGTACCGCCAGCTCGCAGGCCAATCCGCCCAAGCCGAGCGGTATGGCCCGGAGAACCATATGCGCCAGCCGGGGATGCAGCCCCATGGCGGCCATACGCCGGCCATGGGGCGTAACAGCGCCGTCCCGCCCCAGCGCGCCGAGTCGCTGCAACAGTTCCCGGGCTTGGGCGAAAGCGGCGGCCGGCGGCGGGTCAAGCCAGGAAAGTTCGGCCGGGTCGGCTACGCCCCAGACGGCCAGTTCAAGCGCCAGCGGCGCCAGATCAGCTTCCAAAATCTCCGGGGTATTGCGCGGAGCCAGCCGTGCATCTTCTTGTTTCGTCCAAAGCCGGTAACACACGCCGGGAGCGAGTCGCCCGGCCCGCCCCCGCCGTTGGTCGGCTACCGCCCGTGATACCATAGCGGTCTCCAGGCGGGTCATGCCCGTCCGCGGCGAAAAACGGGAAACGCGCATAAGCCCGCTGTCAATAACCGTCCGTACTCCCTCAACCGTTAAGCTGGTCTCGGCGATAGACGTGGCCAGCACGACTTTGCGCTGCCCCGGCGGACTAGGCGCAATCGCCAGGTCCTGTGCCGCCAGGGGCAGCATCCCGTAGAGCGGCGCCACGCGCACATTTGCGCCCAGACCGCGCGCGGCTATAGCCGCTTCAACCCGGCGGATTTCCGCCGCACCCGGCAGAAAAACGAGAATATCGCCCGGCGCGGCCGTAAGCGCTTCGATAATTGTATCAACAATGACTGTTTCGCGTCGTCCTTCTTCAACCGGGCGATCGAGGTAGCGGGTCTCGACCGGATAAGCAGCTCCCGTGCCGGTCAAAACCGGCGCGTCGCCTAAAAGCGCCGCCACCGGCGCCGCGTCCAGCGTGGCCGACATAACCAGCAGCCTTAGGTCGGGCCTGAGCACGGCTTGCGCCTGCAGACACATGGTCAGCCCCAGGTCAGCATGGATGTTGCGTTCGTGGAATTCGTCAAAAATCACCAGGCCAACGCCTTCGAGGGCCGGATCGGCCTGCAGCAGACGAGTCAACACCCCTTCGGTGATGACTTCGACACGGGTATTGGCGCCCACCCGGGTATCGAGCCGAACCCGGTACCCTACCGTCTCCCCTACCTGTTCCCCTAGAGACGCGGCCATATAGCGCGCGGCGGCCCGCGCCGCCAAACGGCGAGGCTCCAACATTAGAACGCGCTGTCCGGCCAGCCAGGGTTCGTCCAGTAAGGCCAACGGAATGCGGGTTGTTTTTCCGGAGCCTGGCGGCGCGACCAGTACCGCATTGGTCTGGCGGCGCAGTGCCTCCTTCAAGTCCGGGATGACCGGTTCGATAGGTAGATGCAGCAAAGAAGTCACCTCGTTGCCAGCAATTAACAGCAACCAGCCCTGGCCGCTTAGCCGAAGGCTGGTGCATTGGGGTCACAGCATATTGTTGAGAAAGGCCTGCGTCCTGGGATGGGCCGGACGGCTAAAAATTTCGGCCGGTGTTCCCGCCTCAATAATTTCGCCTTTATCCATGAAAACAACACGGCTCGCGACTTCCCGGGCAAAGGCCATTTCGTGGGTCACGACCAGCATCGTCATATGTTCTTCGGCCAGCTGCCGCATGGCCCGCAGCACTTCGCCGGTCAGTTCGGGATCCAAGGCCGAAGTCGGCTCGTCAAAAAGCATGATGTCCGGTTTCATGGCCAGCGCCCGGGCAATGGCCACCCGCTGCTTTTGGCCGCCGGAGAGCCTAGACGGATAGCTGTCCCGTTTGTCGAGAAGTCCCACCTTGCGCAGCAGTTCTTCCGCTTCCGGCACAATGTCCTCCCGTTTAACCCCTTTTACCACCAGCGGCGCTTCGATGACGTTTTCCAATACCGTCAAATGGGGGAACAAATTAAACTGCTGAAACACCATCCCCATCTTGCGGCAAATCCGCCGTGCCTGTTCTTCCGGTGCGTAGCAGATCTTACCGTCCGGGCCGGGGGCGGCCAGCACTTCCCCTTCGATCTCGATCGTCCCCCGGTCAATGGTTTCTAACCGGTTAAGACAGCGCAGAAAAGTGCTTTTTCCCGAACCGGACGGCCCGATAATGGCGACAACTTCGCCTTTTTGCACTTCCAGCGAAATACCTTTTAATACTTCTAATTTATGAAAACTTTTATGAATGTCGTTGACCTTAATCATCTGCATGGCTGCTAACTCCTATTCATCATATACCGCATACCGCTGCTCCAGTTTCTGGAACAGCCAGGTGAGCACCAGCGTCATAACCAGATAAAACACGGCAGCCACAATAAAGGCCGTTGTATTGAAATCACGCTGAACGATGGACCGAGCGGTTCTGAGCAGGTCATTCATCGCCAGGACGTAAATCAGGGATGTGTCCTTGACCAGGGTAATGGTCTCATTGCTCACCGGCGGCAATACCCGTTTTACTACCTGCGGCAAAATGATGCGGCGCATGGTCTGGACATAGGTCATGCCGAGGGCCTTGGCGGCTTCATACTGTCCGCGATCAATCGATTGGATCCCGGCGCGGAAAATCTCGGCAAAATAGGCGGCATAGTTGAGAACAAAGGCCACCACCGCCGCCGGAAAGTCAGGCAGCCTGACGCCGATATAGGGAATAAAGGGCAAGCCAAAATACACAAACAGCAGCTGGAGCATCAGCGGCGTTCCCCTGAGCAGCCAAATATATACCCCCACCGCCCCCCGCAGCACTCCGAACCGGGAAATACGGGCCAGGGCCAGTAGTAGTCCCAGCGGCAAGGAAAGAACAATGGTCACAAAAAACATCTCAAGCGTCACCGCTGTCCCGGCCAGCATGGGATCCAAAATTTCCATCACATACGTCATCAAAGTCTCTCCTGTCTAAGCTACATGGCATAAATATTACCACAAAATACGAAAACATTGAAGTGTATCCACAGAGCTATCCTTGCCAATAAATTGGCACCACAAACGATGAATAAGATATTGAAGCAGTTCTAGCGCGACAACTGTCGCGCGCGTAGCCTTTTGCGTTCTTTGCGGCCTTCGCGGTTTTGTGCTTTGGAAAGCATAATATCCACGCGGCCATCCTGCATAAGAAAGGCCAATGGCGGGAAACCATCGGCCGTTTTTATCCATAACTATTTTACAATATCAGCGCCAAACCATTGCTTGGAAATTTTTGCCGCCGTACCGTCCTTTTTCATCTCGTCCAGCACTTTTTGCAGCTTATCCAGCAGTTCTTTGTCATCTTTTCTGAGACCTACGCCATACTCTTCCGAGCCAAAGTTGTCAGCAAGGATGGCATATTCGCCCGGCTTCTTGGCGATATAATAGCGACCGACAATTTCATCCACCACGACCGCGTCAAGCCGCCCGGCTTTTAAGTCCATGAGCGCCGCCACATTATCAGGGTACTTTTTCAGCTCTTTAAAGCTCTTAAGGGCAGCCGCATCTTTTTCCACTGCCTCAACGCTGCTGCTGCCGTCCTGCACCCCTACGACCTTGCCGGCCAAATCGGCCTTGCTCTTAATCGGCGAGTTGGCATTTACCACGATAATTTGGCGGTTTTCCATATACGGTTTGGTAAAAGCGATATTTTCTTTCCGTTTCTCGGTAATGGTCAGACCGTTCCACAGCACATCCACCCGTTTGCCGTTCAGCTCGGCTTCCTTGCTGTTCCAGTCAATCGGCTTAAATTCTACTTCCATGCCCAGCCGCTTGGCTGCTTCCTTGGCCATATCCACATCGAAACCAACAATATTGTTTTTGTCATCGCGGAACCCCATCGGCGGGAAGTTGTCATCAAGCCCGACAACAATCTTTTTCTTCGTCGCGCCGCCGCAACCGGCCACAAGCAGGCCAACCAACAGCAGTACAAGCAGGGATTTAACAAGTTTTCGCATTGTTTATTCCTCCACTCCCAAGCAATCTCACGTCCCATTTTACTTTAATATATTAAAATATAGAAGCAATAAAAACTGGCTTCCTGACAAACTAGCCCTGCCGTGTATAAAAAATCGCGCGTTTTCGTCCAAAATCATACGTTTACTTTTCTTAGCCGCGTAGCGGCCGAATTCCTATAAATAAAACTTCGCTGTTCCGGGTTTTATAGCGCTGATGAATTTTCAAAATTTTTTCTTTGAAAAAAGGAATTCTGACAAAAACCACCGAATTGTAGAAATAATTTACAAAATATGACTCTCCGTCAGGAGGTAAACAATGGCGCCGACGGCAAATTGCATATTCACTCGACCGTCTGCGGACAAGGCGATGCTTCGGCAGCAATTTATCGACCGCCTTGCCGCCCTCTATGGAAAAACATTGGACGAAGCCAGTGAACTTGATATTTACAATGTCATTGCTAGCATGGTGCGCGAAGAAATCAACCGCCGCTGGGCAGTGACCAACCGTTACTACAAAGAACGCAAAGTCAAACAGGTTTATTATTTTAGCATGGAGTTTTTAATTGGCCGCCTGCTGACCGCCAACATGTTAAATCTCGGCATTTATGGTCTGTACAAGGAAGCGCTGGCCGAACTCGGCGTTGATATCGACCGTATCGAACAACAGGAACAGGACGCGGGGCTGGGCAACGGCGGATTAGGCAGGCTGGCGGCATGCTTTTTGGATTCGCTCGCCTGCATGAACTACGCCGGTCACGGGTGCGGCATTCGCTACAAATATGGGCTGTTTGAACAAAAAATTATTGACGGTCACCAGTTTGAACTGCCCGACAACTGGCTGAAAGAGGGCTACCCCTGGGAAGTGCGCAAAGCTGACAAAGCGGTCACCGTACGCTTCGGCGGCCAAGTCCGCCTGGAAGAAAGCGGCGGACGGCTTGTTGCCGTACACGAAAACTACGAAGCGGTTAAGGCCGTGCCCTACGACATCCCGGTGGTGGGCTGCAACAACAAAACAGTGAACACCCTGCGGCTGTGGAGCGCCGAAACCGATAAACCCGATTTTGACTTTTCCACTTTTAGCCGTGGCAATTATTTAAAAGCCATGGAATATAAATACGCCGTTGAAGCCATTTCCCAAATCCTTTATCCTGACGACACCTACCAAGAAGGCCGCCTGCTCAGGCTCAAACAGCAATATTTCCTAGTCTCCGCCGGTCTGCAAAGCATCGTGCGACGCTATAAGAAGCTGGGCGAAAACTTGCACTTTTTGCCCGACTATGTCGCCATCCACATCAACGACACCCACCCGGCGCTAGTCGTGCCTGAACTTATGCGCATCCTCATGGATGAGGAAGGTCTCGGCTGGGACGAAGCTTGGCGCATTACCACGGGCTGCGTGTTTTACACCAACCACACTGTTATGCCGGAGGCGCTGGAAAAATGGCCTACGGATATGCTGCGTTCGCTGCTGCCGCGCATTTACATGATTATCGAGGAAATAAACGAGCGCTTTTGCCGCGAACTGTGGCGCAGCTATCCAGGCGACTGGGAACGGATCCGCCGCATGGCAGTCATCGCCGACAATATGGTGCATATGGCCAATCTTGCCGTTGTCGGCAGCGCCAGCGTCAACGGCGTGGCCAAAATTCACACCGAGATCCTCAAAAAAGACGTGTTTAAACTCTTTTATGAATATTGTCCTCATAAGTTCAACAACAAAACCAACGGCGTAACCCACCGGCGCTGGCTGGCCAAAGCCAATCCGCTTTTGGCGCGGCTGCTTGACGAAACCATCGGTCCTGCCTGGCTCAACCATCCCGAGGATTTAGTATTTCTCCATCCGTATGCATCCGACCCTGCCTTTCAGGCCAGGTTCGCCAAGGTCAAACAGTTCAACAAAGAACGGCTCGCTGCATATATCCAAGACCGGTTAGGCTTGGCGATCGACCCCTGTTCAATTTTCGACATCCAAGTCAAACGCATTCACGCTTATAAACGCCAGCTGCTCAATATATTGCACATTCTTCACTTGTATGACCGTCTGACCGCGCAACCGGATCTTGATATAGTGCCGCGCACCTTTATCTTCGCCGGCAAGGCCGCGCCCGGCTACTATTTCGCCAAGCGCATCATCAAGCTTATCAACGATGTGGCCGCGCTGGTCAACAGCGACAAGCGGATTTGCGACAAGCTCAAAGTCGTCTTTCTGGAAAACTACAATGTATCGCTAGCTGAGCTAATTATCCCTGCCGCCGACCTTAGCGAGCAAATTTCCACGGCCAGCCGTGAAGCCTCGGGTACCGGCAACATGAAGTTCATGATGAACGGCGCCATAACCATCGGCACGCTGGACGGCGCCAACATCGAGATTAAAGAGGCGGTCGGCGACGACAACATTATCATCTTTGGCCTGACGGCCGGCGAAGTACTAAACTACTACAAAAACGGCGGCTACAACGCCTGGCAGGAGTATCATGGCGACAAGCGCGTAAAAGCGGTGCTAGACAGACTGCTTACCTGGGAAGATTCGCGGCTAATATACGACACTGTGCTCAACAACAACGACGAATTTTTCGTGCTTAAAGACTTTTCAACATACATCGAAGCCCAAGAACGCGCCGCCAAGTATTATCAGGACAGCGGTAAATGGTGGAACATGGCCATCCATAACGTAGCCTATGCCGGCTATTTTTCCAGCGATCGCACGATCGCCGAATACGCCATCGGGCTCTGGCGCCTCAACCGGGCCGTCATTGTCGACTCAGGGGGGCAGTGACGTGCAAGTATTGCCGCTGGACGACAACAATTTGTATCTATTCAATGAGGGAACGCACCATTTTGCCTACCGCTTGCTTGGGGCCCATCTTGTCGAACAAGACGGTCAGCACGGCGTGCGCTTCGCTGTGTGGGCGCCCGCAGCGCGCGCGGTGAGCGTTATCGGCTCCTTTAACAGCTGGAATGGTGACAAAAATCCGCTTACGCCTGTCGGCAATTCAGGCGTATGGGCCGGCTTTGTCCCTGCCATCGGGCCAGGCGAGCTGTACAAATACCGGATTGTAACCCCGTCAGGCGCGGCCGTATTAAAGGCCGACCCCTACGCCTTTCAGGCGGAGCTTAGACCTAACACGGCTTCGATAGTGTGCGACCTGTCAGGCTACCACTGGCAAGACAGCGACTGGCGCGCCCAGCAAGTCGCCCGACCGCTGTACGATCGGCCGCTTTTGATTTACGAAGTTCACCTCGGCTCTTGGCGGCGAAAAGCAGGCGGCAAATGGCTTAATTATCGCGAACTTGCTCACGAACTGGCCGATTACGCCGCCGGTATGGGCTACACCCATATCGAGCTGCTGCCGCTTGCCGAACACCCATTCGATGGGTCATGGGGCTACCAGGCTACGGGCTACTACGCGGTCACCAGTCGCTACGGCACACCCCACGACTTTATGTACTTCGTTGACTATTGCCACCAAAAAGGCCTAGGCGTCATCATTGACTGGGCGCCAAGCCATTTTTGTATGGACGAGCACGGTCTGGCGGCCTTTGACGGCACTAGGCTGTATGAAGGCGATTGGTGGCGTCGGGAAAATCGCCAGTGGGGCACGGCCAACTTTGACCTGGGCCGGCCGCAGGTAGTAAGTTACCTTATTGCCAATGCCGTATTCTGGTTTGACGTTTATCACGTCGATGGCCTGCGCGTTGACGCTGTCGCCAACATGCTGTATCTGGACTATGGCCGCGGCCATGGCGAATGGCAGCCTAACCGCTACGGCGACAACTGCTACCTTGAGGGAGTGGCGTTTCTCAAAAAACTTAACGAAACAATTTTTCATTATTTCCCTTACGGTCTGATGATTGCCGAAGAATCTACCGCTTGGCCGCTGGTATCGCGGCCGACCTATCTTGGCGGACTAGGTTTTAATTTTAAGTGGAACATGGGTTGGATGAACGATGTCCTAAAATACATGCAGCTAGACCCTATCTTTCGCAAGTACCACCACTACCTGCTTACCTTCTCCTTAATGTATGCTTTTGCCGAAAACTTTATCCTGCCCTTTTCCCACGATGAAGCAGTACATGGCAAAAAGTCGCTCCTTGATAAAATGCCAGGCGACTACTGGCAAAAATTTGCCAACTTGCGTTTGTTATATGCTTATTGGCTGGCTCACCCCGGCAAAAAACTATTATTTATGGGCAGCGAGTTTGGTCAATTCAGCGAATGGAAATATAATGACAGTTTGGACTGGCATCTGCTAGGTTACGATATGCACCGCAAGCTCCATGCTTTTGTGTCCAGGCTCAATTGGTTTTACCGCCAACACCGCGCGCTGTGGGAATGCGACCATGTAATGCAAGGGTTTAAATGGATAGACTGCTGTGACAGCGAACAAAGCGTGCTCGTATTTTTGCGGCAAGACCAGCATGGCGATTTTATCATCATCGCCTGCAATTTTACGCCGGTCGTGCGGTGCAATTACCGTATCGGCGCGCCGGCGCCGGGAATTTATCAGGAAATTTTTAACAGCGATGAAGAAGTGTTTGGCGGTTCAGGGCAGACCAATCCGCCCCTTACGGCTGAGGCACTGCCCTGGCACGGCGAGCCGTACTCGCTGACTGTTACGCTGCCGCCGCTTGCCGCCATTTTTCTAAAACCAGTTCCCGCATAGATATTCATGTCAATAAATTGGCGCCACAAGCACTGGAAAACATTAGTCCTCCACTTTCCGCTCACCACTTTCCTCAGGTAGCCCACAATAACGGGAGGTGTGAATCCATGCGCCGTATAAACTGCGTCGCCATGCTGCTAGCCGGCGGCCAAGGCAGCCGCCTGGGCGTGCTCACCCGCCATCTCGCCAAACCTGCCGTCCCGTTCGGCGGCAAATACCGCATTATTGACTTTACGCTCAGCAATTGTGCCAACTCCGGTATCAAGGTCGTCGGCGTGCTCACTCAGTATAAGCCATTGGCGCTGCACAGCTACATCGGCATTGGCAGCGCCTGGGACTTAGACCGCATGGACGGAGGAGTATTTATCCTGCCGCCATATTACCAGGAAAGCGGCGGCGAGTGGTATAAAGGCACCGCTGACGCCATCTACCAAAATTGGAATTTTATCGAGCACTTTGACCCCTACCTTGTCCTGGTATTATCCGGCGACCATATCTACAAAATGAATTACGCCGACCTTATCGCCTACCACCTGCAAAAAGAAGCAGAAGCGACCATCTCGGTACTTACGGTGCCCTGGCACGAAGCCAGCCGGTTTGGCATCATGACCACGGCAGCTGACGGCCGCATCACCGCTTTCAGCGAAAAACCCGCCCGGCCAGACAGTAACCTGGCATCTATGGGCATATACGTGTTTAATGCCGCCGTGCTAAAAAAACACCTTGACCTCGATGCGCACGACAATACTTCCAGCCATGATTTCGGCAAAGACGTCATCCCGAAAATGCTTGGCGACGGTCGGCGTATGTTTGCTTATCATTTTCACGGCTACTGGAAAGACGTCGGTACGGTGGAAAGCCTGTGGGAAGCCCACATGGACCTGCTGACCGACCGGCCGGCGCTTGATCTTTATGACCCTGCTTGGCGCATTTACGCCAAAACTTCTGTCCGCCCGCCGCATTATCTAGGGCCGGGCGCCCGCGTCAGCCGCTCAATCATTGGCGACGGCTGCCAAATCTTTGGCGAAGTGGAGCAATCGGTTATCTTTCCTGACGTATATATCGCGCCCGGCGCCAAAGTCAGCCAGGCGGTAATCATGCCGAACGTCAAAATTGAAGCAGGCGCCGTCATTACTAAGGCCATCATCGGCCGCAAAGCGATTGTCGGTCAAGACATGATCATCGGCGACGGCCGCACGGTTGCCGTCGTAGCAGAAAATCTAGCGGTGGCGCGTGGTCTGGAAATGATTGCCGCCTCACGGGAAACGGAGGGATAACAATGGCAGACATGGTCGGACTCATTAATCTCCATGAGCCAGAAGAAAAAGCGCTGGCCGAACTGACCGGGCACCGTCCGCTGGCCGCCGTGCCGTTCGGCGGCCGCTACCGCCTGATTGATTTTGCGCTGTCGAACATGGTCAACTCCGGCATCCGCAATGTTGGCATTCTCTTTAAACAAAAATACCGCTCGTTGTTTGACCACCTGCGGTCAGGCAAAGACTGGGACCTTGCGCGCAAGCACGGCGGCCTGATTATGCTGCCGCCGTCTGACCATGCGGACGATCGCGGCGACCTTGGCAATTTTTTTGCTAATCTGGAGTTTATCCGCCGCAGCCATGAGCCTTATGTCGCCGTTTCCGGCACGGCGACAGTATGCAACATCGACTTGCGCGAGGCACTTGCCGTTCATCGCGCCCATAGCGCCGATCTTACCATCGTTTACTGCGAACAACCGCGCCCAAAAGACTGCGCTGATACTACTTACGAACTGACCATTGACGCCGACGGACGCGTAAAAGATGTTGCGCTGGCCACTTCTAGCAGCGGCAAGCGGATCAACATCCCGCTGAACATGTTCATTTTGACGAAAGACGTACTTATCGACTTGGTGACTGCCGGCTCCGCCCGCGGCGATTACTGTTTTTTCCACCATGGCATTATTCAAAAGCTGCCCCGCCTTAAGGCGTATGCCTACCGCTTCTTGGGCCATGTCGCGCACATCAGCGGCATCGCGAGCTATCTTGACCACAATCTGGCGCTGCTTGATCCCGCTATCTGGCACGAATTGTTTTTCGCTTCCGGCGCCATACATACCAAATCTAAGGATGAACCGCCGACTAAGTACATAAACGGTGCCCTTGTCCGCAATTCGCTGGTCGCCAGCGGCTGCCTTATTGCCGGCCGCGTTGAAAGCAGCGTTTTATTCCGCAACGTAAAAATCGGCGCCGGCGCTGCCGTCAGCCGCAGCGTCATCATGCAGCGCTGCGTTATCGAACCAGGCGCCGTACTGGAAAACGTCATCTGCGACAAAGACGTGCACATCACCGCCGGCAAGCTGCTAAAAGGCGAACCTTGTTATCCGCTGGTGATCAAGAAAGGAGTGACTGTTTAGTCATGCTCAAGGTGTTGTTTGTGGCTTCTGAAGCCGCCCCGTTTGCCAAGTCCGGCGGTCTGGGCGACGTCGCCGGATCGCTCCCCAAAGCGCTAAGACGCCTCGGCATCGATGTCCGGCTTATGCTGCCCAAATACGCCGCTTTGCCGGCATCGTGCCGCTGCCAGCTCAACCACCAGGTGAGCTTCACTGTCAATGTGGGCTGGCGCCGCCAGTACTGCGGTCTGGAAACGCTGGATTACGGCGGATTGCCTGTGTATTTACTTGATAACGAATACTATTTTAAACGCCCCTCGCTGTACGGCTATTATGACGAGGCCGAACGCTTCGCTTTCTTTTGCCGGGCGGTTCTGACCAGCGTGCCTTACCTCGGCTTTGCGCCCGACATAATCCACCTCAACGACTGGCATACCGGCATGGTCGCGCCTATGCTGACGCAATACCGGCATGATACTATGCTCAAAAACACGCGCACCATTTTCACCGTCCATAACTTAACCTATCAGGGCATCTTCCCGAAAGAAATCCTTGCCGACTTATTGAACCTTGGGTGGGAGCATTTCACCATAGACGGCGTGGAATATTATGATAAGGTAAATTTTATGAAAGGCGGGTTATGCTATGCCGACTATCTTACCACCGTAAGCCCTACTTATGCCGAAGAAGTCCAGTATCCGTTCTTTGGCGAAGGATTATACGGCGTTATTCGGCGCCGCCGCGACAAATTTGTTGGCATCATTAACGGCATCGACTATGATGAGTACAACCCGGCTACTGATAAAAGTCTTGCTGTTAACTACACCGATGCAACGCCAGAGTTAAAACGCGAAAACAAGGTTCGCCTGCAGCAAATGCTTGGCTTGCCGGTGCGTGGCGACGTGCCGCTAGTGGCTATCGTTTCCCGCTTGGTCGCCGCCAAGGGTTTTGATCTGCTTGGCGCCGTGCTTGACGAACTAATGGCCATGGACATACAGCTTGTCGTCCTTGGCACAGGCGATACGCAGTACGAACATTTGTTTAGCCAGGCCGCCTGGCGCTATCCGGGCAAAGCAGCCGCCCACATCGGCTTTGATGATATTTTAGCCCGCCAGATTTATGCTGCCGCCGACTTGTTGCTCATGCCGTCGCTTGTTGAGCCTTGCGGCATCAGTCAGCTTATTGCGATGCGCTATGGCTGCCTGCCGCTGGTGCGTGAAACAGGCGGTCTGAAAGACACGGTTCAGCCGTACAATGAATATACCGGTGAAGGCTGGGGCTTTAGTTTTACCAATTACAACGCCCATGACATGCTCTATACCATCCGCCGCGCCCTTAATTTCTACCAGAATAAACAAGTGTGGACCAAACTTGTCCGAGCGGCCATGCAGCGCGACTATAGCTGGGATGCTTCCGCTCGCCGGTATACCGAGCTTTACCTGCAAGTTTGCGCGGGAGGCCAGCTATGAGCAGCGAAGCGGTGCTGCACGATTCGCGCGATCCTTTTTTCCGCAGTCCGCGCGGCGCGGTAAGCTGCCAAACGTGCGTCACCCTTCGCCTGGCTGTTTCGCCCGCCGACCAGCCGGACGAAGTGGTCTTGCGGCTGTGGCGCGACCACGGTGGCGAGGAGCTTATCCCCATGGCGCCTGCCGGAACGCGCAATGGATGGCTGATCTATGAAACCAGCATTACCACCCCTTCCTCGCCTGGTATTATCTGGTATTGCTTCCGGCTCGCTTCACCCAGCCGCATCTATTACTACGGCGACAATGCCGCTGCGCTGGGCGGCATCGGCCGCCAATACGACGTGCTGCCGCCGTCTTTTCAGATCACGGTTTACCGCCGCGACTTTTCTGTTCCTGCCTGGTTCAAACACGGCATTATCTATCAAATTTTTCCTGATCGGTTTTATAACGGTAATGCAGACGGCCGCGTGACCGGCGCCAAACCGGGCAGCCTTATCCATGCGCATTGGGACAACACGCCGTTCTACATTCGCGACGTTGGCAGCGGACACATCGTTGCCTATGATTTTTTTGGCGGTAACCTGCTGGGAATAATAAAAAAGCTGCCCTATCTGGCAGAACTTGGCGTAACTGTGCTGTACCTTAATCCAGTGTTTGCTTCGCCGAGCAACCACCGCTACGATGTTGCCGATTACCGTCAGATTGACAGCATGCTTGGCGACAATGACCTGTTCGCCAAGCTGTGCCAGGCCGCCCGCGCCCACGGCATGGCGATCGTACTTGACGGCGTATTCAGCCACACTGGCAGCGACAGCGTTTATTTCAATAAAAATGGTACTTATCCCGGCGTAGGCGCCTACCAATCCCCTGCTTCGCCGTATTTTCGGTGGTACCGCTTTCGCCGGCATCCCGACGACTATGAGTGCTGGTGGGGCATTGATACTCTTCCTAACGTCAACGAGCTTGAGCCGTCCTACCTCGACTTCATGGTAACCGGCGACGACAGCGTCGTCAAATACTGGCTGAAACTGGGCGCCAAAGGCTGGCGGCTAGATGTTGCCGATGAGCTGCCGGATGAGTTTATCAGACAGCTGCGCCAGGCGGTTAAAGCGGTCGATGCCGACGCGGTAATTATTGGCGAAGTGTGGGAGGACGCTTCGCGCAAGATAAGTTACGGCGCCCTGCGCGCCTATTTGAGCGGCGACGAATTGGATTCGGTCATGAACTATCCTTTTCGCGCAGCAGTAATCGGTTTTTTGCTCGGACATTTTACCGCCGCGCAGGCGCAGCAGCAGCTAGCCAGTTTATGGGAAAACTATCCTCCCGAACATTTTTATGCAGCCATGAACTTGCTCGGCAGTCATGATACTCCGCGCATCCTCACCGTTCTTGGGGAAGCGCCGCCGCCAGAAGCAATGTCCGCCGCTGCCCAGGCTAAATACCGCCTGCCGGCAGACAAGCGGCGGTTAGGCATCAGCCGCCTCAAGCTGGCGGTGCTCTGGCAAATGACTTTTCCTGGCATACCGTCGGTTTATTACGGTGATGAGGCAGGGGTTGAGGGCTATGCTGATCCCTTCAATCGCGGCCCCTTTCCATGGGGCCGCGAAGATGGTGAACTGCTTGCCTGGCACCAAAAACTTATTAATCTGCGCCGGCGTCATGCCGTGCTGCAGAGTGGCGAGTGGCTGCCACTTGCTACCGGCAACGACGATGTATATGGTTTTGTCCGCCGCATCACCGGTGGGTGCGATATATTCGGCCGGCCGGCACGCGACAACACAGCTATCGTGCTCATCAACCGCAGTTTATCAGCACCTGCTGACGTAACGCTCCCCGCCGGCCAGTGGACATCGGCCAGCACGCTTGTTGACGTTTTGGCTGGCGAACAAGACCTTCCGCTCACACACGGGGCAACAACCATCCATCTGCCGCCGCTTTCTGGCAAACTGCTCTTGTCCGATCTGGCCGCACCGTTTGAACGGGGCTGCGGCGTCCTGCTGCACATAACGTCCTTGCCGTCCCGCTACGGCATTGGCGACCTGGGACCGACAGCCCACCAATTTGTCGATTTCTTAGCCGATGCAGGACAAAAACTGTGGCAAATACTGCCGCTTAATCCTCCCGGCTATGGATATTCGCCATATCAAGGGACATCAGTTTTTGCCGGCAACCCGCTCCTTATCTCCCCCGATTTATTGGCCGATCAGGGACTAATCACCCAGGCCGAGCTTGATGCTGTCCCGTCGCTGGCTGACGACCGGCCAGACTTTGCCTGGGCTTTTGCGAACAAAGACCGGCTGCTCCGCCGCGCGTTCGCTAGATTTCGTGCGGCCAAACCCACTTTTGACTTCGAAGACTTTCTCGCTGGCAATGCTTTTTGGCTTGAAGATTTTGCTTTGTTTTCCGCCCTCAAGGCCAAATTCGGCGGGACCGCCTGGCATACCTGGCCAAAGCCTATTGCCCGCCGCAATAGGCAGGCGCTGGAGCGCTGCCGTCGCGATCTGGCTGAAGAAATCTCCTTTCACCAGTTTGGCCAATATGTTTTCTGGCAGCAAGCCAAGCTGCTTCGTCATTATGCCAACCAAAAAGGCATTATGCTGATCGGCGACCTTCCGATGTTCGTCGCCCACGATGCAAGCGATGTATGGGCTCAACCTGAGCTCTTTGCGCTTGATACACAGGGGCGGCCGACCAAAGTCGCTGGTGTACCGCCTGATTATTTCAGTGCCGATGGACAGCTATGGGGCAACCCACATTACAATTGGGACGCCATGGCCGTCGACAGCTACCGCTGGTGGCGCCGGCGTGTCCGCCACCTGCTCTCCTTGGTTGATATCATCCGTCTTGACCATTTCCGCGGGTTTGAGGCCTATTGGGAAGTGCCGGCCGACGCCGCCACCGCCCGCGACGGCCGCTGGGTAAAAGGTCCCGGCCATGCCCTATTTACCGCCTTGGCCGACGAACTTGGCGAACTGCCGTTTATCGCCGAAGACCTCGGCGTTATCACACCGTCAGTAATAGCCTTAAAAGAACGATACAACCTGCCCGGAATGAAAGTGCTGCAGTTTGCCTTTGACGGCGACGACAACGGTAAATGCTGGGCCTGTACGACCGAAAAAAATGTCGTTGTCTATACCGGAACGCATGACAACGACACCATTGTCGGCTGGTACCGCTCGCTGGCAGCGTTATCCCCGTCAGTTGCCAGCCACCTCCACCGCTGCCTGGGCCTAAGCGACCAACTTAGCAACAAGGACATCGCCTGGCAGTTTATCGAGCTTGCCTATCGCACCAACGCCAACACCGTAATTGTTCCCCTGCAGGACATTTTCGCGCTGGACAGCCGTGCGCGCATGAACATCCCTGGTACGGTCGACGGCAATTGGCAGTGGCGGTTCAGGCGCGATTGGCTCACGCGAAACCTGGCGCAGCAGTTGGCAGCCTTGGCAGCAAAATACCGTCGCTAGCTGTGCCGGCTTGCAGCCTTCAGCCGGCGCAGCTACTTTTTTTCCCCACAGACCGGACAGCCTTGCAGCCTTAGCGGCTTTTCCAATTGACTGCGCGCGAGCAACGCCTCATCATTAAACACTTCCATGGTAGGACCATCGGCAATAACCTTGCCCTCACTCAGTACGATCGTCCGCTCGCACAGGTCCAGCACCAGATCCAAATCATGGGTAGCGATAATTTTCGTATGATAAAACGACTTGAGGAGATTAATCAGCTGCCGTCTGGCCAGGGGATCGAGGCCGGCGCTTGGCTCGTCCATCACCAGGATATCAGGTTGCATGGCCAAGACGGTCGCGATCGCCACCGACCGTTTCTGGCCACCCGACAGTTTATAGGACGGGCGGTCTTTAAGTTCCACAGCGCCAACCGTTTCAAGCGCGGCGATGACCCGGCTTTCCACTTCCGCAGGCTCCAGTCCCAGGTTTAGCGGCCCAAAGGCAACGTCATCGTATACCGTTGGCATAAACAGCTGGTCGTCGGCGTTTTGGAAAACCAGACCGACACTGCGGCGGATAAACTTCAGGGTCTCTTTATTTACCGGGTAATCGCCAATCCGCACCGTCCCTTTGGTTGGCGCCAGCACCCCCGCCAGGTGCGACAAGAGCGTCGACTTGCCGGCGCCATTCGCGCCAACGATGGCGACCGCTTCGCCGTGGACGATTTTGAAAGTGATGCCGCGCAGCGCCGGCGTGTTATCAGGATAAACGTATTCAAGATCTTTTACTTCCACAATGTGATGGCTCATCAGTTGCCTCCCGTCAGCAAAACACCTAACCAATAAGAAATATTCACCAAGCGAACAGCCAGGAAAAAGGTAATCCAAGCACCGAGAAAAACAAGGTCCCGCAGCCGCAAGGGGTGCGACCGCAGGCCGCGAATTGTCCCGTCAAAGCCCCGGCACAGCATGGCCTGGTAAATGCGTTGGGCCCGGTCAAGGGTACGCAGCAGCAATACCCCGAGCAGCGACCCCCAGACCTTATAACCTACGCCGTTATCGGCCGATGCGCGTAAATTGTGGGCACGCAGCATGCGGATAAACTCATCGGTCAGTACATATAAGTACCGATACACAAATAAAATCTGGACAATAAACACGCGCGGCAGCCGCAGCTGTGCCAGCGCCATACAGATTGCGTCGATGCCGGTCGTGGCAATTAGCAGTAGCACGGCCGCCACGGCCAGGCTAAACCGAAGCAAAATAGAGAGAAAAGAAATCCAACCGCCGGACACGACGAGCGGCCCGGCCTGGACAAGCGGCATTTGGTCAAAGAGCGGATTGAAAATACCGATAAACACCACGAAGGGAAGGGCAAGGAGCAGCCTTTTCAGCAGCAGAATTAGCGGTATGTTACCAAGGCTCATTACAAAGACAGGGTAAAACACCATTGGCGCCAGGCTGGCAATGGCGTATTTAGGAAAAGAGGCAACCGTGACGACAAACACTAAAGCAGTAACCAGCTTGGCGCCAGGGTGAAGCCGGTGAATAAGGGAATCTTGGGCAGCCAGTTCATCCAGATGCCGCAGCTCAAGCCAACGCTTTTCAATGCTCGTCATGTAGCACTCCTACTTCCGCCTGCCCGCCGCCAGCTGCAGCGCCTTGCCAAACATCGCCGCCAGCAGCAGCGTCAACACCGAGCCGGCTACCCCCGCCAGGGAGGCGCCGAGGTCAACAGCCGGCCAGGCGCTCACCGCCTTGGCACTGACAGAGGCATTACCAGCTTCTTTTACGTTATAATCGGGAAACACCGCGATTTTTTGCTGCCACTCGGCAAGGACGCTGTGAATAATCCCCTGGGGCGCCGCCAATTCTTCCTGCCCGGTAGCCTTAAGGATTGACCACTCCAACCCATCCGGGTCGGCGGAAGCAAACCAGGACAATATTCCGCCGGTCACCACGGCCGCGGCAAAAATAGCGATTAGAAGAGGTTTTAGTGAGATGTTGTTCAGCGACTGGGCCTGGACCGCTTTTTGCAGAATTTCCGGCCGCTCCTTGGCAATGAATAAAACGACCGCGGTGGTTATCAGTCCTTCAACAAGACCAATCGCCAGATGAATCGGTTGCATCAACAGGACAAAGGAGGCGAATGGCAGTGCCGAAATCCCCGAAAAAACGGTTTCCAAGACCACGCCAAAGGCGCCGAGCTGGAGACCGATGACTGCCGCAATCATCGTCCCGGCGACAAGGCGCCCCTTGCCCGGATTTGCTCCCACGATTTTCTTGTAAATGAGCGGATAAGCAATATAACAAGGGAAAAACCCTAGATTGAAGATATTTGCGCCTAGAGCCAGCAGCCCACCGTCAGCGAAAAACAGAGCCTGAATGATGAGAATTGACGCCATGGTCAAAAACGCCGCGTGCGGCCCCAGCAAGATGGCGAGCAGCAAGCCGCCGCCCAGATGTCCGCTCGACCCGGTCCCCGGGATCGCAAAGTTTACCATTTGGGCGGCAAACACAAAAGCGCCCAATACCCCCATCAGCGGCACTTTGCTGTCGTCTAAGTCCTTCTGCAGTTTTTTCGCTGCATGGGTCGCCACACCGGCTGTCGTCGCCCACATCACTCCCCCCACCGCCGGGGAAATCAGTGCATCAACCATATGCATTCCGATCACTCTCCTTGTAACACCCAAAAATACCGGTAAAATAAAAAACCACGAAAGTACCCTTATTCGTTAAGGGATATGACCTTCGTAGCCAATTCAATTTAATTCACTTCGCTTGCCTAATTAATTAATACACTGCCGGCCTTCAGACCTGCTCATTTTTATTCGTTTTATTTTTATTCGCGATAAGAAAATACTTTCCTGCCGGCAGAAAAATTATTTTTCGCACATCGCCTCGTAACTAATCGTGGTGATGCCGGTGGAGAAAATTCACTCTGCCAGGCTATCCGACTGGAGCCGGTGTTTCAAGCGATAGGACGGTCCATGGGTATCAATGACGTGCGACTTATGGATCACGCGATCAACTACCGCAGCAGTCAACATTGGGTCACCGAAGATTGTTGCCCACTGGCTCAACTCAAGATTGCTGGTGATAATAAGACTTGCCCGCTCATACCTTGATGCGATAACTTGAAATAATAGTTCGGCGCTAGGCCGGGACAACGTGAGGTATGACAGCTCATCAATAATTAATAAATCGATCTGGCCGAGTAGTTGCGCCAATTTTACATAGCGGCGCTGTTCTTGCGCTACTAAAAGCTTATGTATCAACTCCGAAGCAGTATAAAATTTCACCCTGTAACCCCGGTTACAAGCCAGCAAACCTATAGATATGGCCAGATGGGTTTTCCCTGTTCCCGGATTACCGATCAAAACAATATTCTCTTTACGGGAGATGAAATCACCCTCACCAAGCTGTTCAACCAGAGAGCGGTTAATCCGAGGCGAGTGTTTAAAATCAAAGGTATCTAATGTTTTGATTGCAGGAAATCCAGCTTTACGAATTTGGCGTTTTGGGGGTCGTTCTTTTGCTAAGCTACTTTTATTCCGGCCATTAGCGCCTGATGCTACTAAGTGCAAATTGGCCTTCGCAAGCGCAAGCAGCGCAAAACTGGTATGAACAACTTCAGTGGATTTTTTATCCAATTCACTTGTCCAACGGCCATCAGGTTTTTGGAGAGCTACCAATGTATCGGCCATATCGGTGTACCAGTCATTCGTCCCAATAAAAATAATGTGCGGCTCGATAACGCAACCACTGGCCATACTGTATAAATAATAATAGTACCAACTATCACGAATACCTGGCGATAACTCGATAATGTAGTTGGTATTTAACCAGTCCAAAGCATGGCCAACCAGACTTTTAACCTGCGCCTGGTCATCCGGATCGGCAGCAAGCGCGTTAATCGCTTTAAGGCCTGCTAGCGCCGCGGCCGTCATACTATGCCGAATACCGCCTCTATTGAACCAGGAATAATCACCCAAACCATACGTGTAACTTCCGTCATTATTAATATCATGGTTTCGCTGATACCACCTGACCGCCCTGCTCCACGTTTCCCGCGGCGCCGCTAGCCCCCACGCGGCGGCGGCATATAATGCCAATAGAGCATATTGCGTACTGGAACCGTCGGCCGCTTCTGAAACACTGGTAAAACCCCAGCCGCCATAGGACAATATTTCGTCCGGATTATGGCCCTGCGCCTGAATCAGCCACTCAGTGTCGGATTGTACCCTGCTTACAATATCCGGCGTTTTTTCCCCGTTGGCGACCAGCGCCATAACAGTTAACGAACGGAAATAGCCATTGTCCACCGGGGCAGAATTTAAGATGTAAGCGATCGCCTGTTTAACCGCCGCGTCTTGATTTGCTACATTGTTATAAAGCAGCGCCATTACGGCTAAACAAGTTGAACCGACCCCCCATTTGCCATAACTACCATCGGCGTTTTGCTGCGCCATAAGCCATAGTACGCCATTTTTTATCGCTTTATCTATCTGCTGCCGGGTAGCCATATAACTTCCCCCCTTTTTCGCCCTATTTAAGCTTATGTTTGAAGTAGGAATTTAAGCGAGTGCACCAGCCGCGCTCGCTTTTTTACAGCATAACGTGCCCTGCGGCAAACTTTTTACATTTTCACGCGCTGACACACCTCCACAACAAACAGCATAGTCTGTATTAAGAAAATAACCACCTTATGTTCCAAACAACATGGCCGCAAAAATTCTGCTTTTTTTCGATAGGTTCGCACCTTTCGCGATAATAAGCATATTATGTACTAAGAAAATAACTACCTTATGTACCAACAACATAAAATTTACGATATAACCTCGAGGGAGGGGGGATAACCGGTAACTAAATTCCTTTGCTTACCTAAACCTGAGTGATAAATTAATTAGGAGGTCGTATTATGACAGAAGAATACAAATTAGAAGTACCCGCCTTTGCCAGTCTCAGACCCGATGGTTTACTTTGTGACCCCCTCCTAGGACCTTGCAACGAGTGCTGCGCCAAGAGTCAAAACGCAACTTGCAATATTGCGACAGGAAGGACAGTGCCAGGCAATGTGCCGAACCATCCTGAGACCAATTGCAGCTGCCATGATATTTGCGTCCAGGAAGTCACCCATCTTTGTACCCATGTGGTTAACGTCGACCTTCCCTATCCACCTGTCGGCAGATGCCGGATAAATTTGCCGCCAGGTGTTAACTTTCCGACACTTACCCCAAACCAAGTTTGCCAAGTTGTGCTTACCTGCGCCGAGGAAGAACTGGCTAGCGACTGTAAGTCTGTTAATGTCGAAGTCGGGCTAATGATTATCTGTCCGTCCGGTCAAGGGGCAGTAGCCCTGCCAACCTGTGTCAGGTTTACCTGCGATGCCAGCAACACCTTCAGCTTCGCTACCTGTACCAAAGTTCCCGATGCAGATGCAATGAAAGAAATTATCAGCAAGACCGACGGTTCCTGCATTAAAGTCGTACTACAAGCCAATGTCAACGCCACCGGTGATAAGATCGAGCTCAGAGGCAAAATCATTGACAAACTATGGCGCCACGAAAACCTGTGGGTCATGGCCGTCCAGCCCTATCCTGAAATTCCGAACTTTACACAGTTCACGGTCAAAACTGAGATTACCACCTTCAACCATAACTTTGGGCCTTGTAACAGCGTCACCTGTCCATAGAAAGGTTAGCGCCAAGAGAGTGCAGACTGCAGACTGCGGTCTGCACTCTCTTGTTTTAAGTCGCCTGTCATTAAAATTTCGCCAACCGCGCGAGCTGGGCTTCGATAACCCGGAGGCGCTCTGCTATTTCCTCCAGGAGAGCCTCCTGTTTCTTCTGGTCGGTAGTCATGACCGGTTTTTGCCACAGCCGGTTCTGGCTAAAGTTTTCCGCGCTGCTGCCTGACAATTTGTGTAGGAAGACGTCGACAGCAGCAGTATTGGGCAGCACGTAAACTTCCTCCCCGTATTGCCAAACTACATCAGCATCACCTTGAAACTGCGCCATATCTTTGTCTACGGCGGCTGACGGCACAGGCGAGGCAGCATCGGGCATGGCCTGCAGCCGGGCTGCTATTTCCTGCAACAGGACGTTCTGATCATTTTCGGCCTCCGTGTCCGTCCGCCGCCACACCCGGGTCAGAGTGAATTCGCCCGGTTCAGCGTCAGGAAAGCCACGCAGTAGCTGCTCGCCAGCCTCTGGCGGCAATATATAAATTTTTTGCTCCCCATCCTGCCAAGCCAAATACTCATCCCGCAGCAACTGAGCCTCCAGTTCTTTAGCCGCCGATTCCGGGGAAGGTAGTTCCCGGCTATGATGTTCATCCCCGGATGCCAGTTTGCGAAAAGTTTTACCCTCAGCGCTCATAGCTGATTTAACCTCCTCTGCTTCCGCCTGTTTCAGCATCTGTCAATGGATTATCCCTGTGGTAAAAGGTAATGTAGTATATGCAGCAAGCCGGAAATGGTGTAGCCATTTCCGGCTTGCTGCTTAAAAACCTCCCTGTTCTTTTGGGTCCCGGTACTCATTAACAATTCGGGTTAAGGCTGCCTCAAAGGCCGGCTGGGCCGCGGCGCCATTAAACAGGACGCTTGTGGCCCGCTTGCGTATCTGGTCCCTGACCCGCCGGCGCAGTTCTCCATCTTGGGCAAACCGCACCGCCCAGTCAACATATTCAAGCTCATTGGCGGCAATGCCTTCCTGGATACCCAAAGCCCGCAGCATATGGGCCCCCCAACGGCTGCGAGCCATCTCGCCTTCCTGGGTGACAATCGGCAGACCCATATACAGTGCTTCCATGTTGGTTGTCCAGCCGCCGTAAGGATAAGTATCAAGTTGTACATCGGCAATGGCTAATAGGGCCACTACGTGCTTAAGCGGCGGAATAATAAACAAGCGGTTGTCTACGCCTGCCTCCCGCGCTTTCGCCATAATACGGCTAGTCAACGGATTATCTACATTGGAAACATGATAGGGTTTAAGTACGATACAGGCATTAGGCGCCTTTTTCAGGATATCAAGCAGGAGGGCGTCACGCTGAGGGCCATGCTTGATGCCGTTGGCACAGGAAACAAAAACGACAACCTCCTCGGGGATCTTCCAGTCCTTACGGGTAGGAAGGGGCTCCGGCGTGAACGGCGGCGGATACTGGGCCGCTCCCAAATTGGGCAGTCTTATCAGTGTTTCCCGGTAGTGACTATCGGCATCGGCCGGTTCAAAATCGCCGCTGATATAATATTGAATTGTCGGCATGCCGGTCGTCGTCCCATGGCCTACCATTGCGCACTGAACAGGAGCCAGCTGTAAACCGGCCAGCATGTAGGTAACGGGGTCCATACCAATGTCGGTATAGATCAAAATATCTAGTTGGCTGTCAACAATACTTTGGGCGATGCTTTCAATATCATATATATTGGGAAACCTTTTAAAATAATCGCTATGCTTGACGAATAACTCGCTTATCTCATCATGGCAGCTATCTAGCGCAAATACATATACTTCAAACTTGCTTTTATCATGGTGTATAATCCTGTTCACCATGTAGTAACTAACGGCCTGATGGCGAAACATTCTTGATATATAGCCAATACGAATTTTATCGCCTTTGCGGCGTTTCTTCCGGCTGCGGTCCAACGCTGCATATTGCGGGAAAAACCGCCGCATGTGGCTGGCGATAAAATCGCCAAACGCCGAAAGGGGCGCAACATTGTTGCCGCCGACATAGGAAATACGCCAGAAGCCGTCCATGACCGCACCGACAAAAGGGAGGAAAAACCGGCGTGACATAGACAAGCGGCACAAGTCGGTTGCGTATTGTAAAAACTTTCGCCGGTGTTGTTCTTCAATATTAAAGAACGGCACGTTAAGCAGCCAATAAGTAATGATAGCTTTGACGCAAAAAGGCACTACCGAATGGTTCCACAGCTCGGCCGCAGTAATGGGAACAGGTGGGACGGCAAAGGGATAATCCATACTGGCCACCATCAGCCGTGCATACCAATCAGCCGTACCTCTGGCAGCAACAAAATCTTCGCTACGACCAGGCGCGGCCGAAACATTGGCCTGCAGGTTGAGGGGGGAAAAAGCATCGAAGAATACTTGCCGCCAGATGATAAGGAGCAGCTGCTGCCGCTGTTCGTCTAGTTTGGCTAATTCGGTAAGCGGTGTATGGGTTAAATACTGGCGCATTTTCTCCCGCAAGATCTGGCAAAAAGACAAAAGCACCTGTTGTTCCGCCGGCGGCAACCCATCACAGCAGGACAGCAAGCGATATTTATGCCATCGTTCAATGATCTCCCAGAATACTGAGCTCTGGGCCGCCGCATTTATGAACTGAAGACAGCTGCTAAAGAACTGGTCAATAAAGAGGGCCCGTTGTGGCGCATCCTCTGGCGCAAAGGTATTATGAAGCTTCCGAAACTCCTGCCAGACTTGGTCCCAGCCTTGACTTTGGCTTTTTGCTATCAACCGGGGCAAACGTTCGAGGCCCACAGCTATCAAGTTTGGACCACCGGCAGTCCATAATATTTCTTCATAAAGATCAATATAGTCGTTTACCATGCGCTTAGCGCTGAATTTATCCAGAATTCTTAGCCTCGCCGCCTCGCCAGCGCGCTGTCTGGCAGCGGCATCGTCCAGGAAAAAAGCCATGCCGCGGACAAGGTCGTCACTATCGCCCGGTTCTGCCAGATACCCTGTTTCCCCGTGTACCACAATTTCCGGCGTGTCGCCGACGGCAAAGGCCACAACCGGCGTACCGCAGGCCATGGCCTCACAAATAGTAAGGCTTAAGTTTTCCACTAGGGACGGTGAGACCAAAAGGTCAGCCGCCCCATAGTATTCGGCTAAGAGCCGCGGTTCATTGATGAAGGGAAGGTCTATACGCGGTGTTGGCAGTCCGGTGAGCGCAGAATTATCTATCGTGCCAATATTAAGCAAAAGCAGATCCGGATAGCGGTTATGTAGTTTTTGTAAAGCCTGGCATAAAAAAACGTCGCCCTTCACACTATCGTTACAACCGCCATGGGCGGCAAACATAATGATTTTTTTGTCCGCAGGCAGCCCCAGCTTTTTCCTCAGCTTGGCCCGATCTCCCGGACAAAAATGGTCGGTATCGATGCCGTTGTAAATCAATCTGATGTCATGTCCCTGCAAAATGCTGTCTTTGGCCTGCTTTTCCAGCCACGCTGACGGACAGACCACTGTGAATTTAGCTATTTTATATACCGACGCTTTAATTAGCTGCACTAACTCCCGCTGCCGCGGGTTCTTGCTATTTTCGTCCTGTGGACATTGTGCACACCAGTTCTGCCGCCATCTGTCGCAGGAACCGGAATTCAAACACCCGGCTGTAAAGGCAAGCGGATCATACAATGTCCATACTGTGGGTTTGGCTGTCAGAAACGGCAGCAGCAAAAAGGAAAAATAGCCACCGTTGATACAGTGCAGATGAACAATGTCCGCCTGATCAAACAAAGGGTGATTAAGCACATTGATTAGAGCAGCCGAGTATAAATCAAACATGCCCTCCTGGGATTGCTGCCTAAGCAGCTTTCGTTGCCATTTAGTCTCTGTAAATGGCATTGGTATGACCCGTGGGTCGTTAGTAGTACAGTGGTGGGCAAAAATATGACCATCATAGCCTAAGGCCGTCATGCCATCTATGAGCGTCCAGACAATCCGGGCCGCCCCACCCTGGAAATCAAAACGGTTAACATGGACAACCCGCAAGTTTCTCATCTCCTCACTAAAACAACCTTATCGGCTAATTTGGCTAACCACGCCAGCGGGCGCTGTCCTTGGCCGGGAACAAAAAAAGCGGCAATTCCGCTCTTTTCCGCTAATCTATTTCGTTGCAAACAGTTTTTGCCACCAGGCGGACTGCTGCCCTTCAACTGTTTTCCCCAGCATGGCCCCTATTTCTGCCAGCAACCGGCGGTCCCGCTCAGCCAGTTCTTGCTGCCATTCGACCTCAACTTTTTTTCGCTCGCTTTCTTGGTCCTCCAGTGCCTGGCGCAAAATAGCCACAAAAGAACTCTCCATCAGCTGCATCCTTTCCTCAATAGTCTGGAGATGAACGGTGATTTTCTCCATCGCGCTTATTCGTTCGTTTTCCTGGTCCTCTAATGTCTGGCGCAGAACAGCCGCAAAAGAACCCTCCATCAGCTGCAGCTTTTCCTCAATAGTCTGGAGATGGGCGGTGATTTTCTCCAATATCTCGCTTTGACTTTTAACATTCGTTACCTCAACTGATTCGTGGGCGTATTCATCAAGCGGCTTGTTGCGCAGGTTCCGCACCAACTTGGTCACATCGTCGGAATTAGACAATATGAACATTCCGTTTTGGTACTCTATGTTCTTTGGCCTCATCTTATTTGCCCCCCTTTCAACACCCAGGCTATTACACTATATGTCAAAGAAATCTAAATTGTGAGTTTCAGGTGCAATAAATGTCTTACACGTATTGCTCACCAGTTAAAAAACCAGTGAATACAATACCTAAAAAGGAGGTTTTAAGAACATGGACGGGTATGGCTCGCCTGCAGACCAGCTTCTTTCCAGTGTAGTTCGCTCGCCCAAGGTTTCTGTCATTCTGCCTGTTTATAACTGCCAGGATTATTTGCACAGGGCAATCGACAGCATCCTTGGTCAAACCTTTACTGATTTTGAATTTATAATTATTGACGACGGTTCCAGTGATAATAGTTTAAAGATAATTGAAGCTTACAATGACGCCCGCATTGTACTCATTCGCCATGAAAAGAATATGGGGCTAGTCGCTTCTCTCAACAAAGGGATTGATGCCGCCCAAGGAACGTATATTGCGGTAATGCACGGTGATGGCATTAGCAAACCGGAGCGATTAGCCCGGCAAGTAGAATTTATGGATTGCCATCCGAACATCGCTGTATGCGGGAGCTGGGTAGAAACATTTGGCGAATGTGCTAAGACCGTTTGGGGTTATCCCATTGACCCGGGGTTAGCCAAGTGTTCATTGTTATTTCGCAATATCATCGCCCATCCTTCTGTGCTTATGCGGAGAAATATTCTCATATCAGAAGGAATGCGCTATTTAGACCTTTACCCCCATGCCGAAGATTACGCGTTATGGGTAACAATCGCTAAAAAATATGATATTACCAACCTACCGCAAGTACTGCTTAAGCACCGGATTACCAGTAAATTCAAGCAGCAGCAATTAGCGGCAACGGCCAAAATACAGCTAGAGCAAATTAACGCCCTAGGCATCACGCCAACAGAACAAGAATATTCACTGCATCAAGCCATCAGCCTGGGTAAATTCCCTAAGAGCGACGCTTTTTTCGAAGCGGTATTGCTGTGGTTTACAAAACTAAAACACGCTAACCTGACCCGCGGTTACTATCCAGAGCCGGCTTTTACCTATGTTCTACGTCAATATCTGGCGGTTGTCTGCAAAGCAACAAAGGCCAATGGCTGCGAAAATGCTTTACAGTATCTTTAGCAAGCTAAGAAGTCCCTGGTCGTGCAACCAGCACGCCCAAGGACTTCTGTTTTTTTTATAGAAACCGCCTTTATCGCCACAACAGTCCCCCGTTCGCGTACATGATAATTGAAAAACTCCTTCGCTTGCTCCCCCATTAAGGATCCAGTTCCCCCTTTGTATTCTGGCACCTTGATACTCATAAGCATTATTGTTTATGGTCGTCGACTGACTTATCTGAATTTTTAGCGTTTCTTCGGCAATGGTCTCTGGTACTTACTTGCCTGTTCCCGCTCCGGCGACCGGAAAATGCCTTGAACCATTTAGAGGATAACTTATATAATGTTCCATAGAGGTGTATAAAAATGGCCAAACGGATAGCAATCGTCGATGACGATAAGAAAATCGTTGCCCTTCTTAAAACCTATTTTGAAAAAGAAGGTTTTGTCGTGTATGAAGCACATGATGGGGCCGAAGGCTTGCGACTCATCCAAGATAAAACACCGGATATCGCGGTACTGGATGTAATGCTTCCGCAGCTGGACGGTTTTGAAATATGCAGGAAGCTACGAAAAGAAGGCAATATACCGATAATCATGCTTACGGCAAGGGACGAAGAAACCGATAAGTTGATTGGCCTTGAACTAGGCGCCGACGATTATGTGGTAAAACCGTTCAGCCCCAGAGAAGTGGTAGCCAGAGTGAAGGCTATTCTGCGACGGTCCGGCAAAGGAACAGAAGACACTAGCGACGTCATAACTGCCGGCAGGCTCGCGATTGATAGAACCAGACATGTGGTAAAAATCGACGATATTCCGTTAGAGCTAACGCCCACAGAATTCAAGCTCCTTGCCCTGCTCGCCAGCAATCCCGAGAGGGTTTTTTCCCGCCTTCAGATTATTGAGCATATACAAGGCTACTCGTTTGAAGGGTACGAAAGAACGGTGGATGCGCACGTGAAAAATTTGCGGCGAAAACTCGGCGATGCCCAGTATATCCAAACAGTCTACGGGATTGGCTATAAGTTCCTGCCGGCGGAGGCAGAAAAATGAGTGTTACTAAGAGAATAACCGGTCTTGTGTTCCTCCTCCTTGCCGTAACTGTAGGAGTAATGATATGGCTGACTGACTGGCAGATGACAACGCATTTCCAAGCCTATGTCACTGCCGTGGGCGCCGCCGACCACGAACACATGATGGGCATGTACGGCGTGCACGAGCTGGCTTATCTGTCGTCGGTTCACAGGGGACTAGCCTGGGTAGGCGCCGGTATGCTCATTGTCGGATTGGCTGCCAGTTACGTCCTTGCCAGGGGAATTTCGGAACCGCTCAGGCGGCTCTGCTTCGCTGTGGCGGAAATCCAAGAAGGAAAGTACGGCCAGAAGGTAGAGATCACCACCGGCGGCGAATTGGCAAGTCTGGCCGAGGCTTTCAATAGCATGAGCGACCGGCTGGCCACCAACGAAAAACTGCGCAAACGTCTGCTCGCCGACATCGCCCATGAACTGAGAACCCCGATTACCATAATCCAAGGCAACCTGGAGGGAATGATTGACGGCATCATCGAACCGAATAAAGCACAACTTATTTCGCTATATGAGGAAGCGGTCCACCTTAGCCGGCTGATTAAGGATTTGCGGGATCTCTCGCTGGCCAATGCCGGACATCTGCCGCTGGAAAAAACCAAAGTATCCCTCCTGCAATTGGCAGGCAGAAGCATTGCACTGCTTAACCCTATTGCCGAAGAAAAAGGAATATTGCTCTCTTATTCAGGTTCAGACGCTATCGTCGAAGCTGACCCAGGCCGGACGACGCAGATTATCCAGAACTTATTGTCCAATGCGCTGCGCTACGCGCGAACCCGCGTAACGGTGACCGTAACGGAAGAAGACGAGTGGGCAGAAGTAGCGGTAGCCGATGATGGCCCGGGCATACCGCCGGAACATCTTCCGCACATTTTTGATCAATTTTATCGGATCGATGAAGCACGTGACCGGCAAAGCGGCGGCTCCGGCATTGGCCTCGCAATCGTAAAAAGCCTGGTAGAAGCGCACGGCGGCACAGTGAGCGTCCATAGCGTCCCAGGCGAAGGCACTACCTTTATGGTGCGGTTTAAGAAGTTGTCCGCCTGTTAATGCTGCAAACTAACAATGCAAAAGTATTCATAACATTTGTAAAAATATTGCAACCACAGGCGAAAAATTCGGGAAGGAGTTGGCAGCCATGACGCGACGGATGCAAAAGATTTTGGTTATTGAAGACTCTAATATCATCCGCATGGAAGTCAAGTTAATTCTTGAAAAGCACGGATTTACCGTTTTGGAACTAAACAATGCGGAAGATTTACTTAAACACATATGGCGTTACTATGATGTCGATCTCTTAATTCTCGATATAACTTTGCCGGGAATGGACGGGTTAACTGCGCTCCAGCAGCTGCAGCACGATCAACATTTTGCTTACATACCGGTTATCATTTTGACCGGTCTTTCCGACCGGGATACAGTCCGCCGGGCCATTGCCGCCGGTGCTGTAAATTACATAAAAAAGCCTTTTGCCCGAGAAGAACTGCTTGAGCGCGTACAGCACGCATTAGGAATTTCCCCGCTGGAACAAAACCAGCCTCCCTTAGCAATCGAAGATGTAGTTCGCCTGGAGATTAACCGGGCGCGCAGAGCAAAAACAAAGATTACCCTCCTCGGGTTATACTTGCCGCCTAAATTGCGGTCCATTGACAATTCACCACAACTTTTTGCCGCTAAAGACACGATTAAGTCATTGATCCGGGAGATAGACTCGGTCTTTTTAACCGAGCAACGTAATTTATTGCTTATCTTGCCCTTTACCGGTGTAGAAGGCATAACCGTCGTACTAGATAAACTGAAAAGTCAGCTGCCCATGCTAAAAGATGAAGGCATTTTAACGGTTAGTGCTACCTATCCCGACGACGGGGAAACGGTCCACGATTTGCTGAACGTACTGGAGAAAAAACGCAGTAGCGCGTCAAACACCAGCCTTCCGGATTGACCAGCCCCATTAACCATAGACAAGTTAGCAACCATTCATACCATCCAGGCAGGTTCTTTTGAAAGCAGACGCGCTTTTTAGCAAAACCGCAAAGGGCTACGCGCGCGACAGTTGTCGCGCGAGATTAGTTCAAAAACTTACTTTTCATCGCTTGTGGTGCCAACTATTGGCATGATTATCTTCGCGGTTAAAAAAATATTCTTTCCTGATATAATAACAGAGGCCGGGAGAAAAAGCCCCCGACCTCTGCTTTTATTTTATGCACAAATCCTCGCCATTAAGAATTTTTTTCATATTCTTCATCGGGCACATTTTGCCGCACATGGTACAGGTATCCTCGTGTTCCGGTCTGGACGATTCCCGGTAGCGACGGGCCTTTTCCGGATCAAGGGCCAATTCGATCATGCGCGGGAAATCCACGTTCGCCCGGGCCTCACTCATCGCATTGTCCCAATCACGGGCTCCCGGAATGCCCTTCGCAATATCAGCGGCGTGAGCAGCAATCTTCGCCGCGATTATGCCTTCTTTCATGTCATCAAGATCAGGTAAGCGCAGGTGCTCAGCCGGCGTTACATAGCAGAGAAAATCAGCGCCGTGGGCCGCGGCGATCGCCCCGCCGATGGCGCTCGTAATGTGGTCATAGCCCGGAGCGATATCGGTAACGATCGGGCCTAGGACATAAAACGGAGCGCCATGGCACAGCCGTTTCTGCAGCATCATGTTTCCTGGTATTTCATTGATCGCCATGTGGCCAGGTCCTTCAATCATTACCTGAACGTTTTTCTCCCAAGCTCGTTTGGTTAACTCGCCCAGGACAATCAGTTCTTCGACCTGCGCAGCGTCGGTAGCGTCGTGAATAGAACCGGGGCGGCACGCGTCACCCAAACTTAGCGTAATATCGTACTTAACACAAATATCGAGCAGCCGGTCATAATATTCATAGAAGGGATTCTCTTGATTGTTCAGTTCCATCCAGGCAAAAAGCAGCGAGCCGCCCCGAGAAACAATATTGGTCAACCGTTTATTCCGTTTAACCCTTTCCGCCGTGGCCCGGTTGATCCCGCAGTGAATGGTCATAAAATCGACGCCGTCTTCCGCATGGGTCTCTACGACCTTAAAAAATTCGTCCACCGTTATGTCCTTGAGGTCCTTTTCTAACATCCCCACCGCATCATACATCGGAACGGTGCCAATCATCGCAGGTGACATCTCAACCAACTTTCGCCGAAATTCCCGGGTCTTGCCGTAGCAACTTAAGTCCATGATGGCTTCAGCCTTTAATTCAATTGCCTTTCTTGCTTTTTCCAGTTCCAGTTCAATATTGCAGCAATCCTTAGAAACGCCCAAATTTACATTGATTTTGGTCCGAAGCCCCGCGCCAATGCCTTCAGGATCTAAGTTGCGGTGATTTTTGTTCGCGGGAATTACCACTTGCCCGCTGGCTACCAGTTCTCGCAGCCGGTTTGGATCCATTTTTTCTTTAGCGGCGACGATTTTCATCTGCTCAGTTATTATCCCTTTTCGCGCCGCATCCATTTGGGTAGTGTACGTCACGTTAATCCCAACCTTCCTTATATTAGTGTAAAAAGAAAAAGCAAGCGCAGAAAAGCTTGCTTCGTATTGTTCGATGAAAGCTTCCCTACGGTGGTGCTAACCACATCAGGTTCCAAGGGTCAGACATGCCGTCTTCTCAGCCAACAGGCCCCCCCAGCTCTCTGTCTATTCATCTATTTACATTGTATTCCAGATTAGGAGTAATGTAAAGTATCCCTGTTTAATTCTTTATCCCCAGACTTTTTTGAAGGTACCAAGACGACCGGGATCCCCTCGCTCGCCATTAACCGGCCCCGCGCCCAAACCTGGTTGATGTTCAGATCAGAGGCAAGAACTACAAAGTCCGCGTCAGACCCACTTGGATGCTGCCTTTGTTAGGCCACTGCTTAAGAGCCTTGGCTACGTTGGCGGTGACTACCTGGATCGTCTCCGTCAGCGGCAACCCTTCCTCTTGGACCAGGTCGCGCAGGTTTGCCCGGAATGAGTCTTGATTAGCTACCATGCCAGAGCGCCATAAAAAATCTCATCCCTACGCATTGCGCAAGAATTAAGATTAAAGCTAAAATAAATTTATCGAGGTTTTAGCACAGCGGAGGTGCCGAGTGTATTGGTGCGTTTTTTTAACACTGAACAAGGCGTCTATACTTTGTTGACGATGACGGCAGTACTTTGGGGAGGTAACGCGGTAGCGGCCAAGTATACAGTTGGCGAGTTGCCGCCGGTTACGACCGCATTTTTACGCTTCGCCGCGGTCAGCGTCATTTTAATTGTTCTGGCGTTTTATATTGAAGGTAAAAAATGCCTGCCCCGCCGGGAACAGCTGCCTGGCATCATTGCCATGGGGCTAACCGGGATAGCCCTGTTTAATTTTTTAATTTATAGCGGCGTCAAATTATCGACGGCTACCAACATGAGCCTGCTAAACGCGGTAGGCCCGGTGACTACGGCCTGTCTGGCAGCGCTCCTGCTAAACGAACGCTTAACCTTGCGCCAGTTGGCAGGGGTAGCCATATCTTTTTTCGGGGTTATTATCGTAGTCGCCAAAGGCAGCCTGGCCGTGTTGACCGGGCTTAGCTTTAACATCGGCGACATTATGCTGGCGCTAGCGCAGGTGAGCTGGGCCGTTTACTCCGTCATCGGCCGCAAAGTAATGCGCACCATGTCAGCACTGGCGGCAACCGCCTGGGCGAGTGTAGTGGGCTCGCTCATCCTGTTCATAATTGCGCGCATGGAGGGATTTAACGGCACTATTGCCCTGAGTTTCTTCGGCTGGGTTAGTATGGCATACATGGTACTGGGAAGTGGCTGTTTAGCCTTTTTCTGGTGGAATCATGGAGTATCGGTTCTCGGTCCCCATCGGGCAGCGATATTTATGAATATCGTGCCGGTAGCGGGGACGATCTTGGCCGTCTTGTTGGTAAATGAAGCGGTTTCCTGGCAACAAATTGCCGGCGCTATGTTAATTATCGCCGGGGTTTATCTCACGACCCAGAGCTCTGATTAGTGGAGGAAAAAATAACCAAAGAGCGAACTATACCTTTAAAAACGCAACTAAGCGAAAGGGGTTATTACTATGGCAACCGTACAAACGAAATATCTAGGCGGGCTACGCACCGAGTCGGTACATCTCCAGTCCGGAAGCAAACTAATTACCGACGCCCCCACCGATTATCATGGCAAGGGGGAAGCATTTTCGCCTACTGACCTTCTGGCTACGGCTTATGGGGCCTGCGTGTTAACCATCATTGGCATTGCCGCGCAAACTCACGGCTTTAACATCGATGGCGCAGAGGTGCATACAACGAAAGTAATGGGAACCGATCCCCGCCGGATAGTAGAATTAATTACCGAAATTATTCTGCCCCATAATAATTACAGCGCCAAAGAACGAAAGATCATCGAGCTTGCGGCTAAGGAATGCCCGGTATACAACAGCCTCCACCCTGACATGAAGAAAACGGTGACATTCAAGTACCTTGGCTAACAACTGCCTTGCAAACTCGTTTACTATTGGCGCAGTTTCGTCGAAGTTTTAATTTTCAGATGCGAATTTGTTATTGACACATCCCGATCGGCATAGTATATTTATTGGCAAATAATATTTCTTGGCAATGAAGCCTTCGCACAACGCGAAGGCTTTTATGCTTAATAGGACAATGGCGTCCTAAGGCTTTGGCCTTAGGACGCCTTCCTGTTTTTCACGGCGAAAGGAGGAATACGGCAATAAAATGATTTCTACCATCCATGGAATACCTAATTAACTTAGCAGAAGGAAGGGATAAGGATGAAAAAGTTATGGACCATATTAAGTTTGTGTCTCCTAATGCTATCCATTTTTATGCCGGCGGCGTTTGCCGATGGCGCCACTCCTGAACCAGCCAAAATTGACACCGGTGATACTACCTTTGTCCTAATTAGCGCCGCCCTTGTCATGCTCATGACCCCGGGGCTTGCCTTATTTTACGGCGGCATGGTCCGAACCAAAAATGTATTAAACACCATTATGCAAAGTTTCTTCATTGTCAGTCTGATCTCTGTCCAATGGGTGCTATGGGGTTATTCGCTAGCTTTCGGCCCAGACGTCAACCACATTATCGGTAGTTTGGACTGGATTGGCCTCAAAGGTGTCGGCCAGGAGCCAAACGCCGATTATGCCGCAACCATCCCCCATTTCGCGTTCATGATCTTTCAAGCAATGTTCGCCGTTATTACCCCTGCCCTTATTACCGGCGCATTTGCCGAGCGAATGAAATTTCCGGCATTCGTTGTCTTCACCCTAATTTGGGCCACCGTTGTGTATGACCCGGTTGCCCATTGGGTATGGGGTGTAGGCGGCTGGATGCGTGAGTTAGGCGTCCTTGATTTTGCCGGCGGAACCGTCGTCCATATTCTTTCCGGTGTTTCCGGCTTGGTTATTGCTTTAATGCTTGGCAAGCGCAAAGGTTATGGTTCAGAGGCTATACTGCCCCACCACCTCCCCATGACCGTAATCGGTGCCTCTCTTCTTTGGTTTGGCTGGTTCGGGTTCAATGCCGGCAGCGCCCTTTCGGCCAACGGCCTTGCCGCCAGCGCTTTCACAGTAACAAATACCGCAGCCGCCGCTGCCACCGTTGCATGGGTCTTCACGGAATGGCTGTTTCATGGTAAGCCTACCATATTAGGCGCCGCCAGCGGCTGTATTGCCGGCCTGGTTGCCATCACTCCGGCCGCCGGTTTTGTCGGAACACTACCGTCCGTAATTATTGGCCTGGTTGCCGGTATTTTCTGCTTCTTGGCTGTAAGTGTGGTAAAAACCAAACTTGGTTACGACGACGCGCTTGATGCCTTTGGCGTGCACGGCATTGGCGGCACTTGGGGAGCTATTGCAACCGGCCTTTTTGCCTCCAAAGCAGTAAACCCCGCCGGTGCCGACGGCCTGTTCTTTGGCAACCCTGAGCAATTAACCACACAGCTCATTGGTGTTGCGGCAAGTTGGGCGTTTGCCATTGTCATGACGTTCATTATTCTCAAAGTCATGGGTATGTTTATGCAGCTGCGGGCCAGTGAAAATCAAGAGGTTATGGGCCTCGATCTCACTGAACACGGCGAACGCGGCTATGCTTATCAAGACCTGATTACAGGTTCGCCCATCAGTTATGACTTACCAGCGGGAAAAGCGGTGGCAGCAAATACGTCCATTAGTTTAAATTCGTAAATAAAAAAATTCATATTGTGCCGGAGGAAAACAATGAGAAAGATGACTAAAATTGAAATTATTACCCGTCCGGGCAAACTGGATGAACTCAAGGAGGCGCTAAACGCCATCGGGGTCACCGGCATGACGGTGAGCCAGGTGTTTGGCTGCGGACTACAAAAGGGATATACCGAAATATATAGGGGAAAAGAATATAATATTAATCTTTTACCCAAAATTAAAGTAGAAATTGTCGTATGCGAGGTACCGGTAGAAAAGGTGCTGGAAACCGCTAAACAGGTGTGTAGAACAGGCAATATCGGTGATGGCAAGATCTTTGTCTATCCTATAGAAAACGCCGTGCGAATTCGCACCGGCGAAGAAGGCGACATCGCAATCATGGATCCAAAGGACGTACCAAAATAAGGAATATTTAATAAAATAAGGCTAATTGTATATTTAATCTTAAATTCAAGCTTACAATTTTGTTATTAAAAGGGTGGGTTTTTATAGCTAACTGTTACAAAAATCCAAGGAGGAGGTCTGCTAATGAAACAGTATCAAAAGCTTTTATTGGGCTTTATCTTAGGCATTGTTGTTGGCTTAATTGGCTATTATTTCTTACCGCAAAAAACCTACCCGTTCATGAAAACCTTTACTGATTTTGCACTTTGACCGGTGCAGTATTCCTTAGATTGATTTTCATGGTCGTTGTGCCCCTGCTGGTATCAGCGCTGATGCTGGGTGTTTATGAACTGGGTAAAGGTCGCAACCTAGGCAAAGTAGCGGGCAGATCCATAGCGTTCACTCTGGTTTTAAGCTTTTTGGCAAGTAATTATCGCTGTTTCGTTGACCAGTATACTCCAGCCGGGTGTCGGGGTGACCTTTGATAAGGCTGAGCTCGCCAAAAACCAAGGCGTACTGTCTATTAGCAAAAACGTCGAAGCCGCAAAAAATAAACCCTGGTACCAGTATTTCATTGAACTAATTCCGCAAAACCCGGTTGACTCCGCGGCCAGAGCCTTCGGCGGCGAAATTATCGCGCTCATGTTTTTCTCGCTAATTTTCGGCTACGCGCTTAGCGTGACCGTTAAGGATGAAAATAATCCGCTTATCAAAGGACTTGACACCGTATTCACTGCCTCATTGAAGGTTATTGAGTGGGCTATGCTGCTCGCACCCTACGGCATCTTCGCCATCGTTTTCAATACCACCTACAGACTCGGCGCAGGCTTTTTGCAGAACGTGGCTTACTTCGCCGGCGTCGTCGTGCTCGGTCTGCTGATTCAACAGTTTGTTGTTTATAGCGCTTTCCTAAAAATCTTTGCAAAAACCAACCCCTGGGAGTTCTTCAAAGGCTGTAAAGAAGTTTACGTTTATGCGTTCTCAACCGCTTCTTCCAACGCGACTCTGCCGATCGCACTTGAAGCTGCTGAAAAGACTTTAAAAATGCCCCCGCAGATTGCCCGTTTCGTACTAACGTGCGGCGCATCCGCCAACCAGAACGGGACAGCATTGTTTGAAGGCGTCGTTGTTTTATTCTTGGCGCAAGTTTATGGCATCAACCTCCCCCTTGAAAGCCAGTTTGTTGTTGTGTTAATGTCCGTATTGGCCGGCATAGGCACAGCGGGTGTTCCAGGCGGGTCTCTGCCGCTGATCGCAATACTATGCGTTTCGGTAGGTATTCCTGCGGAAGGCATGGGCTTGATACTGGGTGTTGACCGCTTCCTGGATATGTGCAGAACTACGTTGAACGTATCCGGCGACTTGGTCATCACCAAACTGGTTAGCGCAACCGTATCCCAAAAAGATATTGAAGCGGCGAAAAACTTTGAATGTTAATTAAACGGATGATAAACCTCAAAGGGCACTCTTGACGAGTGCTCTTTATTATGCTAATTAATTATATAACATAACCAGCTGGTAACGGGAGGAAGTTGGCAATGAACGTTTTAGGTATCATCGGAAGTCCAAGGAAAAATGGCAACACAGCCGCGCTGGTAAACGCCGTCTGCAAAGGAGCCGCAGCAGCCGGGCACCAAACAGAGGTTATTAATATAACTGACCTGAACATTCACGATTGTGTCGCATGTGGTACGTGCAAGACCGGCAAGATCGAATACTGCGCCATTAACGACGACATGCAGAAATTATATCCGAAAATTGTAGAGGCAGATTGTCTTGTTCTTGGCACGCCGGTGTACATGGGCCAAATGACCGGCCAAATGAAGAACTTTTTTGACCGCTGGTACACCTTCATGGATGCTAACTATCAAATACGGTATCTGCCAGGCAAAAAATACATTACCGTTACGGCCAGCGGCGCCCCCGCAGAAGCTTTTCAATCTTTATCAGACTACCTAAACCATTGGCTTGGTAGCTTTTTCAAGCTGGAGCTCGTGAAAAATATTGTCGGCGGAAGTTTGGGCCCGGCCGATGCCATTAACAGCCAGCCAGAACTTTTGGCCATGGCCGAGAACATCGGTCGTAACCTAAAATAATTCAAGGCCAATAACGCCGCCTTCATAGTAATAGGGCTTCACCACTACCGTGGTGAAGCCCTATTACTCTTTCACATTACGTATCAACTGAAAAAAACAATCTAAACACGTCATGCGTTATTGAGATTATTAGGGTATTATAACAGGTAATGTTGTAAGCGGCGGCGAAAATATTAAGCGCCACAGAAGAAACAGATAAGTATCAGACTGGATCCACAACCAGAAAACAAACGAGGTGCAGCATTGCCATGAAAAAAATGAACTTAACCGAACTAATCGAGCGCGTCCGCGAAATAAATAATATCCCGATTGAAACAATCCCTGACATCGAATTATATATGGATCAACTATTAAACTTCCTTAATCAACGCTTAAATCCCGATGGCAGAAAAACAGACAGCCAGATTTTTACAAAAACAATGATAAATAACTATACAAAAGACCGTATCCTAATCCCGCCCAAAAACAAAAGATATTCCAAACAGCACATTCTGCTTCTGATATTAATATATAATTTGAAAGGTATACTGTCCATCAGCGACATTAAGCGCTTATTTGAACCGATTTTGCGGGACATTGATACGCCGGATGATGATTTAATTCCGTTAGAAAGCATCTATTCCACTTACCTAGATCTCACCGAAACCGCTTTGAATGAGTTCAGCGAAAACTTTGGTAAATATTTATCCTTTATCGACAATAAAACGAAACACTTGGAAGGCGAAGCAAATGTTAATGTTGCCAAGCTGTTCTTAAGCGTCCTTGTCCTTATTGCGCAAGCCAACCTGTCGAAAAAGATGGCGGAACTTATACTGGAAAGTTACTTCCCGCCTGTATCCGCAATTGAGGACGTAAAAGGAATTGATTGCCCCCTCGCCCTTGATGCCGCAGACGGTAAATCACTCGAAAAAACCGTTTAAACGTCAACACAAAACCACCAGGGTTTACTGGTGGTTTTGTGTATCTCCTGAGTATAATTGGGCCTAGCTTATTTAACCAGGTTTACTGTAGAAATAAAAACGCCGGTTGCTATTGCCGTTACGATAACGCCACAAATATTGGCGCCCAAGGCAATGGGCAAAATCATGACGCCGGGATTGGCTTCCCGCGAGGCGTATTGCGCCAGCTTGGCAGTCGTAGGTACGCAAGATACACCGGCAATGCCTATTGTCGGATTAAAATTGCCTCTGGTAAACCAATAAACTATCCAGCCGCCCAAAATGCCGCCGATGGCGGAAAACGCCAAGGAAAGTATGCCGAGTAAAATTAACAGCCCGACTTTAGGATCCATTATCGTCCGCGCATCGCACAGGATGCCGAGAAGAAGCCCCAAGAATAAGGTGGACGCATAAAGCAGAGTGTTATCCAATAAAGCTTTATACTGCTCGATTTCGGCTTCCCTGATTGCCACTCCCAGGAAGAAGGACATAATGAGCGGCGCTGCTACTGGCAGCAAAATACACAGCACCCCACACATGACTACTGTAAAAATAAATTTTTGTTTTTTCGGGACATCAACATGTTTAATTTCCACCGGTATCCCACGATATTTGCGGGGTATAAATAACTTAATCAGATAGGGATAGCCAGCATAGGTCAGGCTTAGGTAAAGATAGGCGATGATGGAAATCGGCACAAACAACTTAGGGGCTAACATAAGCGAAGTAAAAAGAACCATGGGGCCATCCGCGCCGCCGATAATGCCGACCGCCGCTGCTTCCCCGATTGGCAAACCAAGCTTATAGCCAATAACCAAAGTAATGAATGATCCCAATTCAGCAAATATGGCGACAACAATGCTGGCCCATGGCCGGGCCAAAACAAAGCCGATATCGCTCATTGAGCCGATCCCAAAAAAGATAATGCAAGCAATCAGACCGTTGCTAAAAGTAAAATTATAAATAGGCTGCAAAAAGTTTACTTGCATTATGCTCACAAGCTGGTCAGGCCGCTCCACAAGGGGGTCAAGGAATATATTGCCTATACCGCCGCCTTTCATAAACAGGACCCCTGCATTAATCGCTATCATGCCAATACCCATTGGCACCATGATCAATGGTTCGAGCGTCCTTTTAAACCCCAGGTAGGCAAGAACAAATCCGAAAACGATTAAGAACAAGCGAACATACGCTACAGATGCATCCTGTACGAATAACGAAAAAATACCCGGAAACAAATCGTGCAATATCCCGATCATGGTCTTCATCCTCCTCGGTTTAAATGCGGTTTACAAGGTTATTAATTATTAATATTAGGCCAACTGTGGCTAAGGAAATAGCGGCTGTAATCCCATAAGCAAAAACAGCATAGCTATAAATGTCCATTGTTTTCCCTCCCTTCACTTGTATTAAACAAGGAAATAAGTGACATTATTGCATACAGTATACAGTGCATTATGTACATCGATAAAATTTGAAGAAATATCACCTCTTCTCTAAACTATTGGGGATGATCTTGGTAGTTTTCAATACTACGTGAAGTAGTTCATAGGGTTGAAAACAAAGAACACCTGGTTTGTTTTGAATATCAAAACAAACCAGGTGTAGACTACTAAGCGCCTATTACCTTTCCAGTAATAGACCGTAAACTCCACGGCTTGTATCTCGGCTTCTTGCATGGAAATGTTTCTCCCATCCAATCTGCCCCGCATACACAGTTGCCGCATAAGTATATTTAATTTTAGGCGCAAAGAAAAATAGAAACTTACTTTAGTATTTATGATACCAAATTCTCAATTATTATTCAATATATAATTATCATTATATAATTATCATTCAAGCCCACTCCTCTGGAAAGTCGCATATTACGCCGCAGAGATACCTTTCTTAGGCTCCGCTGCGTGAAACGGCGTACGGACAGCAGCCAGGCGGCAGTGGGCGATTCTATCAAGCCAGCTCAGGCCCGTACTAGGCCATGGAAAAAAGGAACGCATCATAACCCCAGTTCCCAAAGAGCTCTATGGTTTTCCCTATATCGCCATCAGCATGCCCATCTTCGACGATTATGTTAACTTTATCGAGGAGGTGTGCCTTCTTAAAAAATCCTACAATGCCTTAAAAGCCGAAATTAAGATTTCAATTCCGGTGACATATTCGGCGATATGTTCATATAAGTATAGTAGATACATCTTTAGGAGGGATAGATTATGGGTATATTTACACAAATACGCAACGAGTGCCTTATCAAAGAGCTGTCTCGTGAGCTGAATACAGACGTTTTGCTATTTGGCTTTGACGGGTTTGTCTACTTTGGTAATTTGCAGGCAATTGACGACTGCCGGATTGCCATTCTGACACCGGCAATTGAAGCCGACACAAACGCCGTGGAAATCCTTACTCCGGGAGGCGAGCGTATTGAAGTAGAATTTGCCAACGTGGATCTATGGCAAGTAGTTGCCAAAGGGACTGGTATCGCCGAAGACCCGCTTGAAGAAAATTCGAATAACGCCAATGCTGCTCCTCCTGCCCCTGATGCTGCGGCTGAGGTTCGTACAGAAGCTGAAAGGCAAGAAAGTCACGAGTTGATTCATCAGTTAAGGCGGAGAATTGGGGACGAAGTGGTCATAACAACTCTCGGTGGTTTTCTGTTTGATGGCATTCTTACCGACGTAGAAGATGAATTGGCGATTTTGCGAGTACAAGATATATTTGTACCTGGCGCTTCTGAGGCAATTTCAGGCGACAACGTAAGGTCGGTTATCGTAAACCTGGAAGCGCTGACCTCGGTATCCGGAGCTGCTAGTTGATGCTGTTGTTAGTCCGCGAGATCAAGGACTTTTAGATCCGGTATCTTTCCCTACCGGATCTTTTTAATTAAAGTGCGTATTGACCGGGGGCTGAAAGTATGCTCACTGCTGTTGAATATATCGGCAAGGTGGGGATTGGCATAACCTCACCCCGTTTTTTTCGTGCTGATGACGGTAAGGTGTATGTGGTGAAACTGCAAAACAACAAGCTTGGCGTGAAGGTATTGGTAAACGAGCTGTTGGCGGCCAAAATTGGCCAATTTATGAATTTGCCTTTTCCGCCCAGCGGCGGTATTATCGAGATTGGCGAGTCTCTGCTCGCGGATGGCGCGGAGTCGGCTGAATACGGCGTGCTTCCAGGACGGCACTTTGCCTCAGAGTACTTGGTCGGCGCGGAATATTTGGGACAGCATAATCTAGATAAAGCGTCCAACACGTCGGAAATGGCTGGTGTACTGTTATTTGACCATATGTTTCATAATCCCGACCGTGCATATAACAAAAAAAATCTCTTATTGCGCCATGAAGAGGATCGATATATAATATATGCCATTGACAATTCTCACCTGTTCAGGTCTGGCAAATGGACGCTCAGGTCGCTCGAAAGATTGAGCACTCGAAAACGGGTATATTTTCGTTTTATTTATGCATGGCTACTTAGAGAATGCTTGACAGCACAGGATTTTCTCCCTTACCTTGCCAGGGTGAAAAATCTGACTGATGAACGAATTTGCGGACTGGTGCGGGAGATACCCTATGATTGGCTTCCGGACGAAAATGAACGGCAGGCTCTGGCGGAGTATATCAAAGTGCGGCGCGACATGGCTGAAGAAATCTGGCAGAGGCTGCGTAAGCATATTCCCAGCTCGCGCGGCGGGCGCCGTTGGCCACCCGCCGCGGCCCGGGCGTCTGTTGCGCCATAGTATGTGAAAAAACTCCCGGTCCTTGTCCACCGCAAAACCGAGAGCCTTATGGTGCGCCCGGCAAGGGCGTCGGCCAATCTTTACTTGTCAAAAACATGTGGCGCGAAGACTAAATCATCGCAATGACTCAAGGCCTGTGGCAAGTCTGCAGGCTTTTTTATATTTACCTATCCGTGAGGCTGACCAGCCATTTTCAGAGCCTGGCGGCAGTATCCCAGGAGGTGAACTCAGTTTCTCAGGAACTGGCTAGCACCATGCCGCAAGTAGCGCACAGGGCTACATCACAGGCCGGTGGGCCTTTTTCTTTTTATGCTTTTTCTCTTATCCGTTTTTGATGCTGCCGTCCCCATTTATACATGACATCCAAAACTTCCTGAATGGTCTGGCCGTATTCAGTAAGGGAGTATTCCACTTTGGGCGGTACTTGGGGGTACACTTTACGGGAAATAATACCGTCCTGCTCCAATTCTCTTAGCTGTTGAGCCAGCATTTTTTCTGTAATTTCGGGTATTTCCCGTTTAAGTTCGCTGAAACGCATTACGCCTTCTTTAAGAAAACAGAGGATGACTGGTTTCCACTTCCCACCAATCGTTTTTAAAGTAGTCTTGACGGCGTTCTTGAATTCCTGGTCTCCCATAGGTCATTTCCTTTCTCTAAATATGTTTAATGATACTAACTTACGAAAAAGTGCGTACTTGATATAAAAGCGGTATATGCATAATAATAATCGTAGTGTTTTTTATTATAAAGTCTAATGAACCTTTTGGAAATGGTTTTCATATTTTGGGCTGATATAAAGGAGGGGTTACAGTGAGATTAAGAGTATCAGCGGTGCAGTATCATCTTCATACCATTAAATCTTTTGCTGAGTTTGCGCAGCAGGTGGAGCATTATGTCAAGACTGCTGCCGAATTTGAAGCTGATTTTGTCCTATTCCCCGAGTTTGTTACGACGCAGTTGCTGTCAATTGGCGACAGCCACGGGAATGCGCTCAGCATCCATAATTTGCCTGATTTTACCGAGCAGTATTGTTTATTATTCACCTCACTGGCGCAGCAAACCGGAATGCATATAATCGGTGGAACCCATGTTATTCGGGAAGATGAGCGTTTATATAATGTGGCCCATCTGTTCTACCCCAATGGCAAGATAGTCCGACAGCCTAAGCTTCACATTACGCCAACGGAAGTAAAAGAATGGAATATGGCTGCCGGCCATGACATCAATGTATTTGAAACTGAAAAAGGGACTATTGCCATTCTGACTTGTTACGACATTGAGTTTCCGGAAATTGTCCGTATGGTTAGAGCCAAAGGGGCTGACGTTATTTTCTGTCCTTCTTGCACTGATGATCGTCATGGGTTCTACCGTGTACGGTACACCAGCCATGCCCGGGCGATTGAAAACCAGGTGTATGTTGTAACCACCGGAACGGTTGGTTCTCTGCCCACGGTGGATTTTATGCGGGCCAATTTTGGTCAGGCGGCTGTTATCACCCCTAACGATATTCCTTTCCCGCCAGGAGGTCTATTGGCGGAAGGGGAAATAAACCACGATATGATTATTACAGCTGACCTTGACTTGGAATTGCTATACCGGGTTAGAGAGCGCGGTTCTGTCACGACGTGGCGCGATAGGCGAACAGATCTCTATCCTGACTGGTGAAGCCGTAAAACCAGAGCAAGGGGGAACTATGATGTACCGCAAAGAATTTTATGCGTTTGATAATAATCGCCCAATCAAAACAATTATTCGCAATTACCGGGTAGAAGATTTTGCTGCCCTCATCCGTATTCAGCAAGAGAGCTTCCCTCCACCGTTTCCGTCTGAGCTATGGTGGAATGAAAAGCAGCTATATAACCATGTTACCTTGTTTCCGGAAGGGGCCATGTGTGCAGAAATCGACGGCGAGCTTGTGGGATCAATTACCAGTCTGGTGGTCAAACTCGATACTGATCATCTGGATCATACCTGGGAAGAAATTACTGACAGTGGCTACATTCGTAATCATGATCCGGCTGGGGACACACTGTATATTGTTGACATCTGCGTCCGCCCGACATATCGAAAGCTTGGACTAGGCAAAGCGCTCATGCAGTCGATGTATGAAGTGGTAGTCCATAAAGGGTTGCGACGACTGTTAGGTGGCGGCAGGATGCCAGGATATTACAAGAAGGCCGGCGAGATGACTGCTGACCAATACCTGGCGGCGGTAGTTAAAGGTGAACTTTACGATCCGGTTATTACTTTCCTGCTGCGCTGCGGCCGTACTCCGGTAAAAGTGGTAGCCAACTATCTGGAAGATCGCGAATCATGCAATTATGCAGCTTTGATGGAATGGAAGAACCCTTTTTTTCAAAGCAGCAAATAGGAGGCTAAAATAGTGGAATATATTAGAATAACGGATATTACTGACCCCTTGTTTGTTCAAATGCACCGGCTGATGCAACAGATTTTTCCTAAGGAGGAAGTATTGGCATTCGATTTGTGGAAAGAACCCCTTGCCGACCCTGGTATTCGGGTTTACGTAGCCGTACATGAGGGAAAAGTTGTAGGTGCAACCGAGTACCGTTATTACCCTGATTTTAATGTGGCAATGACCGATTTTACCATCATCGGACAGGCAGGCTTAGGTATTGGCCGCTTCTTGGCGCAAAAGCGGCAAGAAGATTTGTTTGCGTTGGCTAAAGCAAGCAATAACAAATTATTTGGCGTATTTGCTGAAGTTTACGATCCGTACAGAGTCGAAAAATTTGAATTTGGCGGTATCAAACCCATGGATCCGTTCGTGCGCCGTGAAGTTCTTTCCCACCTTGGCTACAAACGCATCAATATTGATTATGTTCACCCATCGTGGAAAAATGACGGCGAGGCCGTAACGGGATTAGATTTATGTTTTCTGCCTTATGACGAAGCAACTGTAAGTATTTCAGCCGAACTGGTGGCAAAGTTTCTGAAACGTTACTATGCTGTACTGCCGAACAAACCCCAAGCTTGGTATGACATGATATCAAAAATAGAAAAACAGGACGTCTTGGCCTTGTTACCGTTATAAAATTACCAAATCTTTCAAACGCAAAAAGCTGCCCACACCTTCAGATTTATTACAAAACCAGCCACCGCCTTGTGAAGACGATGGCTGCCAGGCTGTTGGGAAACGCACTTTTTAAGAAGTGCATTTTTTGTAGCCGGGTGATAGGAGAAGGCTGGCGGGAAAGATCTGGCCGGTCGCTTGCATGTAGCTGCGGTAGCCAGCGCGTGGCGGGCGCCGCTGGCCGGTCGCCGCGGACCGGGCGTCTGTTGCGTCATAGGCCTAGTATATAAAAAAGCTCCCGGTTCTTGCCCGCCGCAAGACCGGGAGCTTTATGGTGCGCCCAGCATGGGCATTGTCTTGTTAAGCCTGATCCTGACTGAGACTCTCCGCCAGCCGGTCAAGCTCCAGCGCCAGCGTGTTTGTCTGCTGGATAGAGCCGGTAACATGGGTTATTGCCGCCGTAATTTGGGACACCATATTATGGATATTGTCCATCTCGTTATAAGTGCGACTGCTGTCAGACTGGATAGCCTTGATGATTTTCTCAATTTTCTGAATGGACTCGGCGCTTGAGGCTGCCAGTTTGCGGATTTCTTCGGCAACAACACCGAACCCGCGGCCCGCGTCACCCACGCGGGCTGCTTCAATGGCGGCGTTTAGTCCCAAAAGATTGGTCTGGTCAGCCACCGATCTAATAAACCCCAGCACTTGGTCAGTCTCGCGCATGCGTTTTTCCGATTCGCGGGCAAGTTTTGCCAATTCCTGCGTAATTGCCGTAATCTCCTCGGCTTGGGCGGTAATTTCTTCAGACGTACTGGCCAGGACGGCAATACTTTCAGTCAACTTGCCGGCCATTTCTTTCAGGGTATCCTGGCGGTCAACCGTTTCCTGCGTGCAGGCTGCGCCAATGACTTCGCCGCTTGAATTAACGATAGGGATGGCTACCGCAATATAGGGCTGACCAAAGAGTGATTTGTCGCCGCGGATGACTACCCGCCTCTTTTCGTGAATCGCCCGGTACACGGCGCTGCCTGGCTTTAGCGGTGAACCGACTTGCACCTTAAGGTCCAGTTTTTTGCCGGGCTTATAATACAAGTATTTTTCCCGGTCGGTGAGGCTAACTCCGCAGTCGCCAGTGGAAAGGTCATTGAAATATTCGAGAACAAAGCGAAACTTTTCTAATAATGCTTCATCATTCTCCTGCATAGCGCCATCTCCTTATATCCAAAATACAAAACAGTTAAACAATATTAAGTTTTCTAGAAAACTAAGCAAAACCCTGCAATAACCACTGACATTTACCGTCTTGCCGCAGCCGGCGCAAAGAAAGATAATGCAAACGGTAAGCGATGGTATAATATACCTAAAAGGTCAATCGAGGTGATGGTGCATGAAACGAATTATCCTGGGCGGACAAGCGGTCATCGCCGGCCGCGGCTCGTTAGACAGCCTAAGGGAGATAAATGGGGCCAGAGCGTTTATCGTTACCGGCGGCAATTCCATGTTCGCCAACGGGACAATTGCCAAAATCGAACAAGTGCTACAAGACAAAAAAATTGAAACATACGTATATTCCGGTATCGGCAAAAATCCTGATACCGGCGCCGTCTTAGGCGGCCTTGAAAAAATGCGCGAGCTAGCGCCAGATGTGGTGATTGCCGTTGGCGGGGGCTCGCCGATTGACGCTGCCAAAGTCATGGCCCTGATGTACGACTATCCGGACCTTACATTTGACAATATGTTAACAGACGAACTGCCGCAGCAAAGGCGCGGTGTGCAGTTTATCGCCATACCGTCAACATCGGGGACAGGCAGCGAGGTGACCAGGGCGGCGGTCATTACCTTCCGGGACCAAAACCTTAAAATCGGTTTAAAGACCGATGCGTTTGTGCCTGATTTGGCCATTCTTGATGCGGACATCACCATGAGCATGCCGCCCCATATTGTGGCCGAGACGGGCATGGACGCCGTCACGCATGCCGTGGAGTGCTATATTAACAAAAGCCTTGACGACTTTAGTGAGGCTTTGGCCAGAGGGGCAGTGGCCGGCCTCTTGGAGTATTTGCCGGTTTCCTATCGTGACAAGACGCCGGAGAGCAGGGAAAAAGTGCATCACTATCAATGTATGGCGGGGCTGGCCTTTGCCAATGTCGGCCTCGGCGTGGTGCACGGCATCGCCCATGCGGTCGGCGGCCAGTTTGATCTCGGCCACGGCCTGATTAACGCCGTTGTCCTGCCATATGCGCTCAAGTATAATTCTCAGGACGCGATGGTTGTGCGCCGCCTGGCCAGGCTGGCCCGCGAAGTCGGGTGTGACGACTTTATCAGTGCCGTTGAAAAATTAAACGACTTTCTTAATATTCCCAAGTCGCTGCGGGAAACGGGGATAACTGAGCAAGAGTTTACCACGGCTTTCGACCAACTTGTCGAAAACTCCCTGAAAGGTTCGACCCGCGTCAACCCCATACCTGTAACAAAAAGTGACATGGCAGCTTTGCTTAAATGCATTTACAGCGGTACGCCTGTCACCGTTTAAAGTAGCAGTCTTAATAGCACAGCAAAAATCGGCCTGAATCCCATTACTAGGCTTCAGGCCGATTTTTTTTTTGCAAGTTCCGCTGACCATGTTCATTCAAGGGAAAACAATTAAAAAGACACATGACCAAAACATCAGGATTAATCGCTTTGGCGGCGTCATGAATGACAGTGATGTCTTCTTCTATTTTCCACCAATTATAAGTGTATGCAGGTATACTTTTCGCAAACCTATTTACTTTTTTTTGCTTAATTAATAACATCACATCATAACTGTATATTTGTGGAAAATTTAGGAGGGAATCGAAAGCGTGAACAAGATTGGTACTGTTCTTGTGGCTAATCGCGGCGAAATTGCTATACGGGTTTTTCGCGCCTGTCATGAGTTGGGCATACGAACGGTAGCGGTTTATTCCAAGGAGGATAATCTGTCACTACACCGCTATAAGGCTGACGAGGCTTATCTCATCGGGGAAGGCAAAAGTCCGGTCGAAGCTTATCTGGATATAGATTCAATTATCAATGTCGCCAAAAAAAATAATGTGGATGCAATCCACCCTGGATACGGATTTTTAGCGGAAAATATGGATCTGGCCAAGCGTTGCGCGGAGGAGGGGCTTATTTTTATTGGGCCGCGGCTTGAGCATCTTAATATGTTTGGCGATAAGATCAAAGCCCGCAACCAGGCGATAACCGCGGGACTTCCGATCATTCCCGGTACGGACGGACCGGTGCAGAGCATCGACGAGGTTAAAGCTTTTGCCATGAAACATGGTTTCCCTATTATTATTAAAGCGTCCGCAGGTGGCGGCGGCCGCGGCATGAGGATTGTACGCGGGCCTGAGTCCTTAAGTGAGGCTTATCATCGGGCTAAATCGGAGGCGAAGACGTCTTTTGGCAACGATGAAATTTATGTTGAAAAATTGCTGGAGAATACCAAGCATATAGAAGTCCAGATACTAGGAGACGCCGAAGGCAACATTGTTCATTTATATGAACGCGACTGCTCGGTGCAGCGGCGCCACCAGAAAATGGTGGAGATTGCTCCCAGCATAGCTTTTTCGGATTCTTTGCGTCAAGCAGTCTGCGATGCAGCAGTAAAGCTGATGAAACACGTAAATTACCTCAGTGCAGGAACTGTAGAATTTCTCGTGACGCCTGATGAAAAATTTTACTTTATTGAAGTCAATCCTCGTATCCAGGTGGAACATACCATAACCGAGATGATCACCGGAATTGATATTGTTCAAGCTCAGATTTTAATTGCCGACGGGTATAGCTTACATAGCGAGGAAGTTGGTATACCAAAACAGGAGAATATCAGCTGTCACGGACACGCCATTCAATGCCGAGTGACGACAGAAGATCCTGCCAATAATTTCATGCCGGATACCGGGAAGATTACCGTCTACCGTAGCGGCGGCGGCTTCGGCGTGCGGCTTGATGCCGGCAATGCTTATGCCGGGTCTGTAATCACGCCGCATTATGATTCTCTGCTGGTCAAGGTTTCCACCTGGGGGTTGACTCATAAAAGTGCGATTAACAGGATGCGGCGCGCCTTGGGAGAATTCCGCATCCGCGGCATCAAAACCAATATCGCATTTCTTGACAATGTGGTAAAACATGAAAAATTTCTGAGCGGAACCTGTGACACCATATTTATTGATTCTACACCCGAATTGTTTGTGCTTCCGGAAAGAAGGGACCGCAGCACGAAACTGCTTAATTACCTTGGCAATATTATCGTGAATGGTTTTGAAGGTTTGCCCAAGCGGGAAAAACCGACTTTTGGCCCGGTACGGGTTCCCAAGGCGCCCGCAGGCGATCCCCTGCCCGGGACTAAACAAATTCTCGATAAACGGAGACCGGAAGGGCTGGTAAAATGGATCAAGGAGCAACAGGAAGTACTGTTGACCGATACCACATTGCGGGACGCGCACCAGTCATTGCTGGCCACTAGGCTTCGGACGTATGATATGCTGAAAGTAATAAGCGCCACAGCAAAAATGCTGCCTAACCTTTTTTCATTGGAAATGTGGGGAGGAGCCACTTTTGATGTCGCTTTCCGTTTTTTGAAGGAAGACCCGTGGGAGCGACTCGCATTGCTGCGCCAGGAGATGCCCAACATTCTGTTCCAGATGTTACTGCGCGGTTCTAATGCCGTGGGTTATGCCAATTATCCCGATAACGTCATCAAGGTTTTTGTGGCAAAATCGGCTGAAGCGGGGATAGATGTATTCCGTATTTTTGACAGCCTGAACTGGGTGGAAGGAATGAAAGTGGCGATTGAAGCCGTGCGCAATGCCAATAAAGTAGCGGAAGCGGCTATATGTTATACCGGGGACATTCTGGATAAAAACCGCAGCAAATACGATTTGCAGTACTACGTAACGATGGCCAAAGAGCTGGAGAAAGCTGGAGCGCATATCTTGGGAATAAAAGATATGTCGGGTGTTCTGAAACCGGAAGCCGCTTACCGGTTGGTATCGGCTCTTAAGGAAGCGGTTGATATCCCGGTGCATCTTCATACCCATGATTGCAGTGGCAATGGCATTTATACCTATGCCCGGGCGATTGATGCGGGGGTGGATATCGTTGATGTGGCGCTTTCGGCGTTGGCGGGAATGACTTCGCAGCCTAGCGGTAATACACTGTACTATGCCCTGGCAGGCCACAAACGCCAGCCCCGCATTGACATCCAAGCTCTTACCGAATTATCCCGCTACTGGGAAGATGTCCGGGGCTACTACCGGGATTTTGAAGCGGGGATTGCCTTCCCGAATCCGGAGGTGTATCTGCACGAAATGCCCGGCGGCCAATACAGCAATCTAAAGCAACAAGCCAAAGCTTTAGGGTTGGAAAATAGATGGGACGAAATTCAGGTCATGTACGCCAAAGTTAACGAAATGTTTGGCGACATAGTAAAAGTGACGCCTTCCTCCAAGGTTGTAGGGGATATGGCCTTATACATGGTCAAAAATAATTTGACGGAAGACGACATTTACGAGCGGGGCGAGTATCTTGATTTCCCTAATTCTGTCGTGGAGTTTTTCCGGGGACAGCTTGGCCAGCCTTATTGCGGGTTTCCCAAGGAATTGCAGCGTATCATTCTAAAAGGGCAAAAACCGATTACCCAGCGACCGGGCGAATTGCTGGAACCCCTCAACTTCGAGGAAATCCGGAGCACGCTGAAGGAAAAGTTGCCGCGGCCGGTTACAGACCGTGACGTACTGTCCTACGCTTTGTATCCGAAAGTTTTCTTGGAATGGGTTGAGTTTATCCGGAAATTTGGCGACGTTTCGGTACTGGATACTCCTGCTTTCTTTTACGGTTTGCGTCCGGGCGAGGAGATCAAAGTGGAAATAGAGAAAGGAAAGACGTTAATTATCAAACTGATTTCTGTCGGGGATCCCAATCCGGATGGTACAAGAACCGTCAAATTCGAACTGAACGGGTTGCCGCGGGAGACGCTAATCAGGGATTATAGTCTAAAGACCATCGTATTGGCCAAAGCAAAAGCCGACAAAGACGATCCTCGGCAAATCGGGGCCATTATGCCCGGTACTGTGCTGAAAATATTGGTAGAAAAGGGCTCAAAAGTTAAGAAAGGGGATCCTCTGTTGGTAACAGAAGCCATGAAAATGGAAACGACGATTCAAGCTCCTTTTAACGGTTATGTCAAGGAAGTATATGTAAAAGAAAAGGATCTCATAGAGCTGGACGACTTACTAATGGAACTGGTGAAACACTAAAAATAGCATGTTGTCATGCAATTGTCAAAATCTTGATTTTTTTAACATTGACCGAACGCAAAACCCGGGCGGAGGTTATTGTCCCCCTTGCCAGCAAAACCAGTAGCTGTGTTATTGAATTGAAGACCGGTTTGGCGCTCTGTTTCCTAAAGTGTTTTGGACGGAGATTTCATACCGTCAATTTCTCTGGGTGTTGCATTTGCTATTGCAATTTAGAAACATAAATTAGGACTTAATCCATAGCACGGTTGTATTGACAAAAAAATCCATGAAAGCTATAGTGTTATTAGAAAATGGGAAGCGTGAAGTTTCCCGCCGCCTTAGTAGTCGCGAAGCAGCTTCAAAAAAGTCATACTTAGCACAATTACGGGTATGAAACCCGAAGGAGATTAATTCCTTTGGCGTTTCTTTTTTTTTAGAAGAAAAAGTTTTAGAATGGAAAGTCCCTGTGACCATTTCCAGAATTTTGCCACCATCGTTGGCACAAGAAAATATATTGGGAGGTACTATGATGAAACAAGACTATCCAAAGGATTTACAGAAGGCTATCGATTTTCACGGACATTTTTGTCCCGGCCTGGCCATCGGCTACCGGGCAGCTAAGGCGGCCATGGAAAAATTACAGGTAGAGCGTGCCGAAGATGAAGAGTTAGTCGCCATTGTCGAAACCGACGCCTGCGGTATCGATGCTGTGCAGTCACTGCTTGGCTGTACCATGGGAAAAGGCAATCTTATCTACAAGGACTATGGCAAACAAGTCTATACCATAGTCAGCCGCAAACAGAATAAAGCGGTACGTGTTGCAATGAGAGCAAATGTCTTTCCCCAGTCACCCGCCCAGGAAAAATTGCGTTCCGCTGTTTTTTCGGGTCAGGCTACAGAAGAAGAGCGTAAGGAATTCCAGAAGATGCAGCAGGCAAAAATTAAGCAACTACTGACAACAGATACCGACACACTGTTCAAAGTGGAATTTGTAGAAATGCCGTTACCGCAACCTGCCAAAATATTCAGATCGGTAACTTGCGATTACTGCGGCGAGCCGGTGATGGAACCCCGCGCCAGAATAAAAGACGGAAAAATCGCCTGTCTGCCCTGCAATGAAGAGTATTCGCGGGGGTGGTAAAGCTTGAGGCGCCGCAAGTTGTTCTTGGCTTTAGCGGCGATTTTAGTCACAGGCATTAGCCTGCTGTTATACCATGTGTCTAGTTCACCCGGACTGGTAGCAACCGAGAAGCAACCAGTAACGCTAAAAATCGCCGCAGAGGATTACGGCTATCCGTCGCCTTATACTTTCTACCCGCGCGGGCCCGGGTATATCCGGATGTCACTCTTGTTCGATACGTTGGTGTGGAAGGATCAAAAGGGGGTCATCCCTTGGCTAAGCGAACGATACGAAGTATCGAAAGACGGGCGGGAATGGGTTTTTTATCTTCATCCCGGTGTGAAATGGCATGACGGCCAGCCGCTTACCGCCGAAGATGTTAAATTTACTTTTGAATATATTCGCAGTCACCCTCATCCCTGGTATAGCAGAGAAATAAACATCATCGAAAGCATCGAAGCAATTAATGCCCAACAAGTCAGACTTACTCTCAAAACGCCTTACGCTCCATTTTTGACTAACATTGCCGCCACCATCCCAATCATACCGAAGCATATTTGGCAAACCGTCAGCGACCCGATGAAGTTCACCGATCCGACCGCCGTTATTGGCAGCGGTCCATTCAAACTGGTCAAATACGATAAGGCAGCTTCTCTGTACATATACGAAGCCAATCCTCAATATTTTAAAGGCAGAGTAAAAATCGGGCGACTTGTCTTTACTTGGCCGGGCCAGCCCTTGCTTGCCTTTCAAAACGGCGAGGTAGATGCGTTCAACCCTGATGCCGACCAAGTGGCAGTGCTGAAAGGCGGAAAAAACGTCAAAATCATTGAAGGCAGTGGGTTTTGGATTTTCCGTCTTATGTTCAACCTTGCCCAACACCCTTTTGACCAACTTGAATTTCGCCAAGCTGTAGCCTATGCTTTGAATCTGCCTGAAATTGTGTCGCGGGCCACTCATGGCGGGGCGACTCCCGGCAATCCCGGTTATCTTTCGCCTGAGCTAGGCGAATGGTATAATCCCCGGGTCGCAACTTATCCCTACGACCCTGAAAAAGCCAGAAACTTGCTGACCGGTCTGGGCTACACACAGATAGGCCCGGACGGAATACGCAGGGCACCTGACGGAAAGCGCCTTAGTTTTGAACTCTTAACTTTCCAGCAGGGACAGGATGGGGAGATTGTGAAAAACATGCTGGCCGCTGTCGGAATAGATGTCCGAATCAAAGCGATGGAAAAAGGCGCGCATGATCAGCTGATCGACAGCGGACAATACCAAATGGCGCTCAATGGCCACGGCGGAATCGGCGGCGACCCTGTTTTTCTAAACCAGTTAATTAAACCCCTGACGGCTGTAAAAGACAATCCGACCCTTTATAACAATCCCGAATATATCCGGCTGGCCCGGCAACAAACCGCCATGATTGATAAAAACGAACGCCGGCAAGCCGTGTTTAAGATGCAGGAAATACTGGCCAACGATCTACCCACCATACCGCTGTATTATCGCAAAATGTACTTTGCTTACCGCCCCGACAAGCTGGACGGTTGGTTTTACACACCTGGCGGCATCGCCATCGGCATCCCGACCGAGTTTAATAAACTAGTCTTTATCGAGCCACGGTAGAGGTTGAAGATTTATGAGTTGTGTAGTGGACAAAGAGTCAAAACGGCGGCTTGCGAAAAACAAACTGCATTTCCTGAAGCGCCGGTTGCTGGATTATCTGCTTACCATAGGTTTCATTCTCGTAATTAATTTTTTTCTGCCTAGACTGCTGCCGGGCGATCCTTTCGCCCAGCTCAGCGGCACGGGAGTCGGTTCTGAAATGGCTATAAATCTTGATGCCGCGAGCGAAGCCGCTCTTCGCCAGTATTACGGCCTTGACAAACCGCTATGGGAGCAGTTCATTATCTACCTTGATAATCTGTTGCATGGCAATCTGGGCTATGCCTATTATTTTAAGGCTCCGGTAGGTGAGCTGCTGGCTGAACGTCTACCGTGGAGCCTGCTGCTTATGTTCCCTGGCATCCTCCTGGCCTCGATCATCGGCATCGCGGGCGGTGTTTTCGCCGCTTGGCGGCGCGGAACACGGTGGGATCATGGGTTACTGGCGCTGCTCTTAACCATACGAACCATTCCGCCTTTTTTTCTCGGCAGTATCCTGCTCCTGCTTTTCGGCGTCAAGATGCAATGGTTCCCTATATTCGGCGCTTTCAGCGTAGAGGCTGCCGATGCCTCCGTGGTAACCCGACTCAAAGATATTGTCTGGCATCTGATTCTTCCGGTAACAACGCTCACCTTGACCGAACTGCCCGGTAAATTTTTGCTGACAAGGAGCGCAGTACTTGATACGCTACGCGAAGATTATATTACTTTCGGGCGTGCCCGCGGCTTGAGCGTTAGGCAGCTCATGTTCGGACATGCGCTGCCTAACGCTCTGCTCCCTGTCATAACCCACATCGGCCTGCGGCTAGGCCTGGCAGCCGGCGGGATGATCTATGTCGAGACGGTTTTCGGTTATCCCGGTATGGGCAAATTCATGTTTGAAGCACTAACAGCCCGCGACTTTCAGGTCCTGCAAGGAGGATTTTTGGTTATCAGCCTAACTGTTTTATTGCTCAACTTGCTCGTCGATGTTTTATATGCTTATCTTGACCCGCGGGTGGAGGTGCAATAGTGTCGAAAATGGGTACTGCTGGCGGCATCCTTCTCGCTTTATTTCTGCTTACTGCCGTGTTAGCCCCCGTGCTTGCGCCCTATTCGCCCCTGGATTACAGCGGTTCCCCCTTGGAGAAACCCAGTTTTCGCCATTGGCTCGGAACCGATGGCACCGGCCAAGACATTCTCAGCCAACTGATCTACGGTAGCCGAGTATCCCTTCTGGTAGGAATAAGCGCGGCGTTCGGCAGCACCTTGCTGGGTGCCGGCATAGGCTTGGCGGCAGGCATGTACGGGCGGTTTGCCGACCGATTCTTAACGCGCTTTATTGATATTTTTCTGACTATCCCTCACCTGCCCTTTATGTTGCTATTGGCTGCCCACTTCAAACCTCAACTGTCAACAACTATTGCCGTCCTCATCTTTTTTTCCTGGCCGGTAGAAGCAAGGCTGATCCGCGCACAAGTATTGATGCTAAAGCGGCGGGAATATCTGGATGCCGCCCGCCTTGCCGGAGCTTCCAACAGTTATTTGATCCGCCGGTACATCTTGCCCGATCTTATACCGCTCTTATTGACACAGGTGGTCGTCCGCTCAAGCTGGGCGGTATTGGCCGAATCGGGTTTAGCTTTTCTCGGCTTGGGTGACCCTACTGCCAAAAGTTGGGGCATGATGCTAAAACATGCGTTGGATTATCAGGCTATTTATTTTACTTCTGCCTGGCAATGGCTGGTATTGCCACCCGGGCTTTGCATTACGCTCCTCATCTTAGCGTTGACTATGGTAGGATATGCCTTGGAGGAAAAGTATAATCCATCCCTCAACGAGGTGAAATGATGCCTCTTCTGCGCGTTGAAAATCTTACGGTATGTTATCGCAACAAAAATGAAGCCACTTTGGCTTTACACGACTTCTCCTGTCAGGTTAATGCCGGGGAAGCTGTAGGCATTATCGGTCAGTCCGGCGCCGGCAAGACTACGCTGGCGCTGGCCCTTCTCAATCTGTTGGGCGACCGCGCTGTTATAGAGTCAGGATCTGTCTTTTTCCGCGGACGAAATCTTTTCAAACTGTCCCCGCATGACTGGCAAAGCATCCGGGGCAAGGAAATCGCGCTCATTCCTCAGGCTTCGCAAAACGCCTGGAATCCAGTGCTGACCATCGGCCACCAGATGGCCGAACACATCGAAAACCAACTGGGTATTGCCCGCAGCGAGGCCGTCCGCAGGGCCGCAGCGGCTTTACACGAAGTAGGGCTAACGGAAACAGTCCTGTCTTCCTACCCCCATCAGTTGAGCGGTGGCATGCGCCAAAGAGTAGCTATCGCTACAGCTTGTGTCACTGAACCGGCCTGCATCATCGCCGACGAATGCACCAATTCTCTCGATGCTGCCCATCAAAACGATGTACTTCAACTGTTAGATAACTTAAGCCAAACGCGCAAAATGGCGATAATCATTATTTCCCATGACTTGACTGTCATTGCCAGATTGTGCCGCAGAATCTATGTTCTTTACCAAGGAAAACTGGTTGAAACCGGACCAACAGAAGCTATTTTGCGGTTCCCCACCCATCCCTACACCCAAAAAATCATTGCCGATACCCAATACCTTTGCGCCAGCCTTTTGGCTGTTTAGAGAGGGAGTATCAATTTGTCTAATCCTATACTTTCGGTAAAGAGTATAATAAAAAGTTTTCCGCGGCACCACCAACCGGCGCATGTAGTCTTAGACCAGATTTCTTTCACAATCAGCGCGGGCGAAGTGGTGGGCTTAATCGGCGAGAGCGGCAGCGGCAAAACAACTCTGGCAAGACTTATCGCCGGCCTGGAATTGCCGGACAGCGGTTCAATCGATTGGCTCGACACATCGGGCAACATACCACATAAGGCCCAAATGATTTTTCAAAACCCGTATGCTTCATTATATCGTGGTATGACCATACGCGAAATAATTCAAGAACCATTAGTCATCCAAAAAACCATCCCCAAGAAAAATTTGCAGGAGCAGGCTGTGCGGGCCGTTATCGAACAAGTCAAACTGCCTGGCGACAAGAGTTTTCTCGACCGTTATCCTCACCAGTTGAGCGGCGGCCAGCGGCAGCGGGTAGCCATCGCCCGAGCCCTCATCGCCAAACCGCGTCTGCTCATAGCCGACGAACCCACTTCCATGCTGGATGTAGCGGTACAAAATGATATTTTAAATCTGCTAGTAGAGCTGAATCAACAGCACCATCTATCCATCCTTCTCATCACCCATAATCTGGCTGTTGCCGCTTATGCGTGCAGCCGCATTATGGTTTTGCATGAAGGAAGGATCGTGGAAGACGATATTACTGCCAATATCGTCCATTCCCCTCAGCATCAGTATACAAAGCGCTTAGTGCATGCTGCCCGTCAAAACTGCCAACTTTTATCCCTTCACTCTGCTCAAACAAAACCGTCCGTAAACTAAAAAATCCCGGTACGAACTCGCACCGGGATTTTTTATGCTTCTTCCGCTGTCAATCACCATCAACCATAGCGACTAGAACTTGGTCTGCCACGAAAAATGATAGGTCGTCCCTGGCATGGGGTAGCCAACGTATTCTTGATACTGTTTATTAAAGATGTTGCAGATAGCGAAAGTGTATGCCGCGTCTTTGTGGTTAAGTAAGAAAGAGACATCGGTGGTCACATAGCCACCAAGGGTTGCGCCGCTAACCGACCTCCTTCCGGTATATCTGGTATCCAAAGCGGTGCGGAATTCTTTATTGACCTGATAGCGCAGCCCAAAATTGACGGTGTTGCGCGGGATATTATTGAGCGTTGAACTAGGATCAAGCGGATCGCCACTCTTGCTGCCGGTTTGGTGGGTAAACGCCAGCACCGAGGTCAATCGCTTATCGAATGTGTAATCCGCCGAGGTTTCAAAGCCTTTTATCTTTGCATTCCCTATATTGTAGGTGGGGGGATATCCTTTGATATACGAAGGCATAAATGTAGTGATATAGTTATCGATATCGTTGTAGAAACCCGTGACGCGCCAGCCGAGTTTACCATCAGCCTTCTTCCAGCCGAGTTCATAAGACATGCCATGTTCCGGACCTAAAACGCCAACCGCTTTTTGCCACTCAGCCTGACTGGCAAAACCTAAGGCTGCAGACGCTAGCCTCGGATTACTGCCTACAGACCAATCGAAATAGTTGCCGCTCCACCGGTAGTAATCAGATGCCGTTGGCGGACGGAAAACCGAACTTGCGCTGGCGAAAATCGCTTCGTTATCATTCAATTGCCGCGTTATGCTCACCTTCGGGCTGAGCCTGGAATCCGTATCTTTGCGCGGTTTTTGCGCCAATGACGAATTAAACACCTGCATATCAAGTTTGTGTTGGTCGTAGCGCAATCCAACCCCGACGATCACGTCCTTTTTCCATTTCCAGTCATCTTGCAGGAAGACTCCGGTTTGATCTGTGTTTAAAGCCGACTGTGATGAGATCAGATCGTAATTTATTGTTTGATATTGCAAACCATATGTAATTTTGTGGTCCTTTTGGCTTAGGGTCTGCTGCCAGTTAACGCCGCGGTTGACCAGATCCGATTCCCAGCTTTTGGTCAACGTCGGTATAAGGATTGTCCGAACCCACTCCTGCCGAAACTGATCATTTTGGTAAAGACTCAATTTGGTAGTGTCGGTCGTATAATTTAACGAATAGTTGTTGCCTTTCCAGTACCGATAACTGCCATCAATCCATGGTTTAGGGGCTATGCCAGGCAACCCAAACGTCGGCGCGTCGGGAACGGTAGGATAGTTTGGATCATAGCCATTGGTGGATGTAGGATTGTTGCCAACGATAGAGCCTTCCTTGCGTTCGATGGTTGTCCAGGCAAAGGTAAGCTTATCGCTATCCTGCAACTTGTAAGAAATGTTTAGGTTCAGGTCCCTGATATCGTTCCAGTTATTCCTGTAAAATCCATCGGATGTATCTTTATTGCCGTTAATCGTCCAGAAGAATTTACCATCGTTAGTCGAACCCTGCGTTGTGATTGCAAATTTTCTGGTGTCATAGCTGCCGTAGCTAAACTTGGTCTCCGTTTTGGTTTCTCCCGGTTCCTGAATTGTTACGATATTGACAAGGCCGCCCCACGTACCTCCGTAGATTGCGGAACTCGCCCCGCGCATGATCTCGATCTTTTGCACATTCGTGATGGGAATCATGTCCCATTCCAGACCTCTGCCGCGCATCAATCCGCCTTGATTTTCTAAGATGTTTCCGTTAATGGCCACTAAAAAACGTTCGCCGCTGACGCCGCGCATTGTGACCTGCGTTCCGGACTGAGGACTAAATTGCACCGTAAAGCCGGCAACATCACGCAGAAGGTCGGTGACACTGTTTATTTGACCGGCGTCAATTTTATCTTTCACGTTGATTGATAGTTTTTTCTGCGGTTCATTTTCTCCCTGAATGCTCTTACCAGTGACATAGATGGTTTCGAGACTGAATTCTGGCGAGTTTTCCGCTTCATTGGCTCTGACAATGCTAAACGGCAAACAGACTAAGAACATTAGAGCAACAGCCGCGGTTAACAGTTTCCCTGATACAAACTTTGGATACATCGGTCAACCTCCCGGAATAATTAATTTTGCAATCCACCGGATAGTAAATTTACAATTCAGAATGCGATAGACGTGCTGGCAATAAACTTCGCGGCAACTCTCCTTTCAAAATAAAACACCGCGAAAGTAATCCCCAAACATTCTTGTTTGGAAGATAACCTTCGCGGCTATTGTTAATCTTAATACAGCTCCAAAAACAATCCCCAAGCCTATTCCTAGGCCAGTTCTGCAAAACCATTTCATATGGTGGTTCTGCTAGTATTATCCATTTTTTCAATAAGCTTGTCAATAGCTTCCAGGTTTTTTATCTTATACGAAGTAGTAAGCGAAAATGGTGGAATGATTTTGATTCCCATTGTCTGTGGCGCCAATTTATTGGCATAATTAACTTAGTATAGTTGTTGTAACAACAAATTAATCGAGGTGACAAAAATGTATTGGAAATCTGCAGGGCCTGTTCATACGGCCAACACAGTGGCGTTAGCCTTACAAAAAGCTAAAGAAGCCAAAATTAACTCGATTGTGGTTGCCTCTTGCAGCGGAAAAACGGCGGAAATGGTTGCCGGAAAAGTGGAAAATGTGGTGTGTGTAACCCATGTCAACGGCTTTGAAAAACCTGGAGCCAATGAGATGACCCCGGAAATGCGGGCACGGCTCACCGAAAAAGGCGTAAAATTATTAACGACCACACATGTCCTATCTGGCGCGGAGCGCGGCATCAGCCGCAAATTCGGCGGCATTTATCCCGTCGAAATCATCGCCCACACGCTCCGTATGTTCGGCCAGGGCGTCAAAGTATGCGTAGAAATCGCCGTCATGGCATTAGACGCCGGACTTATCCCATACGGCGAAGACATTATTGCCATTGGCGGCACCGGCGAAGGCGCTGACACGGCCGTGATCATACGCCCGGCCCATGCGGCCAATATTTTCGATACCTATATCGCGGAAATTATCTGCAAACCATAAAACCTAATAAATTACCTGCAGCCGTTCTTCAATACTCCTTTGCGTGGCCATAATCAATGGCAAGTAACTATGCAAAGTGCTATCGTCCATAAGGTACTTGCGAGCACTTACGCTAATGGCCCCGCACAGTTTTCCGTTGGTCGAAAGCGAGACAGCAATACAGCAGTATATTTTTCAAACCTGGTTTTGGCTAAATAGCGCTCCAACTCTTCATCGGAAAAAATAGCCAACATGGCTTTGCCCAGGCCTGTGCAATAAAGCGGGGCCGTCTTTCCGATGCGTGATATGATTCGCACGGCTTGCGTGCTTTCAAGTTTTGCCACATAAATCAGGCTATCGTCATTTAATACGCCCAAATGAATCGTTTCCCCGGTTTCTTTGTTCAATTCTTCCAAGCAGTGATCCGGCCTACCGCCATGGCACTCACTTACCCCGCCTCTAACGGCGGCACCTGAATGGAAACTTACTCGTGAAATGTAGGAACTTTTGCGTTCTGCCGCTATACAAATTGGGCAAAGCGAATATTTCATGAAGACATCATCTGGGGGTAATCTATTTTGATTACTCAACCCACCAAGGGATAGTGATGTCTTCTTCTATTTTTTCCCTGCAAAATCCTACAGTAATTTAACACTAACACGGAGCAGCTTTTTATTGCATTACTACGATGGCATCACCATTTTTTATTTCATTAACGTTACTAGTTATGACCATAATTTCCTGAGGCACATTAGAAGTGATTTCTGTGAAATCACCGATGGTTTCGCCGATACTTATCTGCTGGCGGACAGCTGTACCATTGGCTACTACGTATATAAAATTCCGCCCTTGCTCGTCTTGGAATATTGATGCTGTAGGAACTGCGGGAACTGTTACTGATTGGCCGGTGTCTATACGAACATTTACGGGCATGCCAGGTTTTAGTAAATCATCCTGATTATTCGTGAGTTTAATATGAGCCAAGAAGGAAGAAATTTTGTCATCCTTAACTTCAGGATAGATACTGGAAACCTGGCCCATTATGGTTTGGTTCGATACTTCTGCTGTAGCTGTAGTACCCAAATCGACCAGATACAAATCATTTTGGTCAAGATGAACGACAATCTCTATTTCTTGACCACTTCCCAATGCCATCAGTTGTTGACCGGCCTGCACTGTTTTCCCTGGAGCTATAGACAGCCCCGTCACTATGCCATCAATTGGGGCCGTTATCGTGGCGGAACCATGAGCGTTGTTGTAATGGCATTTGTATTTGTAGATGACATAGCGTTCTGGCCGTTGTTCAAGCTTGCTTGTGCTTGTTGTAGGCGGACCATGGCATCTTCCAATTGTCGTCGTGGAATAGCCCCTTGTTCATATAATTTTTGATAGCGCTTAACATCTTTTAGTGCATTATCATAATTATCTTGTACTTGCTGAGAGACTCCCGCTTTTTGGTTTTCTCCCGTTGCTGTTGAAGGTCCACTGTCACCGGACGGTCCGGAAGATCCCTGAAGCTTGAGCAGGGGCTGGCCTGCCTTGACTGCCTGGCCTTCTGTTACATATATTTCACTAACGCGACCGGAAAATTCGGTATGTAAAGGGATGGAAGTCGAGTTTTCTATGAACCCCGGCCGATCTATTCGTATTGGCTTATTTATGGTACCTATCGGTACCGCAGTAACATTAACGGGAGTGCGCGGGATGTGCTGGAACCAAAGGGTAAACGGAAACAGGTCGGAACGGGCAGCCAGCACTAGTGCCACGCTGAGCAAAAATACGGTTATTATTATCGCCGCCGGACGATATTGCTGAGTCATTTTCCCCATATCTGTCGTCTCCAATAATCAAGACTAGCCGTTACTATGTTCTCACTTTTCACTTTTTGCGTCAAGTGTTGACACAGTGCGAAATTAGTTGGAAAATGGGAAGGTATAATTGATGAATATTGAGGCTTCTCTGGCTTTTGAAGGGGGAGATACTAGATGCCTATTCCGCACGAAGCGCATAATAAACAGAAAGTAGATATTAGTCGGAAGCCAATGCTTACTGCACGATGGATTGTTTTGCCGATGTTTATACTTATCCTATTTTCAGTAGGGATTTTTGCAAATTATCACCAGGCTCTTAGTGCAAATGCTGTTGCAACGACTGAACTAAGACTTAACCAACAGAAGGAAAGTGGACAAGCTCAAGAAAATAAAAAAAATGGCAAGAAATACGAATACGCTTGCAACCACTCCTTCCATTTGGCCGGTTAGCGGAGCGGTTACCTCCCGGTTTTGGCTGGCGCAATTCGCCTTGGGGGGACGGTAGTGAATTTCATCCGGGTATTCGACATCGCTGCCAGTATAGGTACACCAGTTGTTGCGACTGCTGATGGTGAGGTTGTAAAGAGCGGATGGTCTGGAGGTTATGGCAATATAGTGCAAATCAATCATGGTAACGGCATTGAGACTATTTATGGCCACAATTCACAAATAGCAGTAAGCGTTGGTCAAAGTGTAAGAAAAGGTCAAGTGATTGCTTACGCCGGCAGCACTGGGAAAAGTACCGGCCCACATGTTCATTACGAAGTCAGAGTCAACGGCACCGCTGTAGATCCTATTAAATTTCTGGTTCTATCCCGACTTCGACAGTAAACCGCCATTTTAGGGGGGCAGGGTCCACAAACCCAATGTAGACATGAGTCAAGTTCCGGAAAAGCTCAAAAACGTAGTGAACTATTTTGCCATAATCTCTTTAGCTTTTGCGGTCACCTGCTATAATGTAATGTGAACCATAAAACCAGTGTCAAAGTTGGGAAGGTAAATAGCAGAAAGACCTACTAGCCGACTAATCGGCTTGTAGGTCTTTCGAGTATTACTTGCTAAAATACCTTTCCAATAAGCCCTTAAAAGCTGCCCCATGACGTGCTTCGTCTTTGCACATCTCATGTACAGTGTCATGAATAGCATCTAAGCCAAGCTGTTTTGCTTTTTTTGGCAATTGCTAGTTTACCCTCACAGGCGCCACGTTCAGCCTCTACACGGAGCTCAAGGTTCTTCTTAGTAGAAGGATGTACTACTTCGCCCAACAACTCGGCAAATTTCGCAGCGTGTTCAGCTTCTTCGAAGGCGATGCGCTTATAAGCTTCGGCTACTTCTGGATAACCTTCCCGGTCAGCTTGGCGGCTCATTGCTAGATACATACCAACCTCAGTACATTCACCGATAAAGTTCATCTTCAGTCCTTCAACTATCTCGGCGTCTACACCCGCGGCTACGCCAATTCTGTGCTCGTCAGCCCAGCTTAAACCTGTCGTAGCTTGCTCAACAAATTTGGTGGCAGGTGCTTTGCATTGCGGACAAGCATCGGGAGCGGAATTGCCTTCGTGAACATAACCACAGATGGTACACACAAACTTCTTCATAAATATACCTCCTCAATGGATAATTAATATCATGAAATAATTATACCAAATTATAGAAAAAAAGCAATACGTTTTTTCAATGACTGTACTGTTTATTTTTCCGGTGTAGCATTGGCTATTGCAATTTACCTATGTATTTACAGTTAGCAACCCTTGACAACGTCCGAATTGTCTCAGCATTTGCCTACCCAAACTAAATCTTCAGCCACATTCTTCCTACCTCCAAAGCACTTCCATCTTGTCCCGAATCAATTTGCTGATAAAGTAAAGAGCAGTGTCCTCGCTAACCTTCAGCTCCTGGGCTATTTCAGCAGGGCTTACCTGCCCTTTTTGCCGCATCAATTCCAGAACTTCCCCCTCAACCTGGTTGACCCAGTCCTCAAACAAAGCCATGACTTCTGGTGTAGCGTAACCCGCCATTTGAGCAGTAGTCTTGACAGCCTCCATCATGTTCTTGCACATTTCCATAGGGTTGAATCCCTCACCCATTTTTTCCACCATCATGCCCATCATGGGCGGCATCCCTGACATTCCCTTCATCTCAGCCCCTCCTTACTTTTTCTCTTTCTTCAATTCTTCTACTTCTTGACGTAGTTTCCGTACCTCTTCGAGCAGTTCTCTATTTGTAACATCGCTGTGAACTTGATCGCGACCATGGCCGAACGGAAAGCCTCCTCGGCTGAAGAAGTAAAACATAAACCCAAGGCAAACCAAGAAAAACACGGAAAATAGGAACATGCCGAGCGGCATACCCCATCCGCCCCACATTGGATGACCCCACCACATACACATCATCCTTTCATCCATGGCGGGCGGCACGGAAACGGGAAGTTCACTTCCGTTTCTGAACTACCGCCATTATATTTTTCAAACTGTCGTATTAGCCTTGGCAAGTCACTATCCGCAAGGCTATTGAACACTAGGGTTGCCTTCCTGCTCGTAGTTACGAGTCCCGCCTCCCGCAATGCCTTCAAGTGGAAAGACACGAGCGGTTGGGACAATCCCGTCTGCTCGATTAGCTGTGAAACTGACTTCGGTTCTTCTTCGAGCGCCAGGAGAATTTTCAGTCGGTTAGCATCACCGAGTAGTTTGAATAAGCGGGCTAGGCTCTCTATATTGTCACCTTCCTTCCTGCATCAATTCACGCTTATATAAATGATTACTTATATTTTATACCTCTCCCCTTGTCTTATGCAATACTCCTTGCATCTTTTTTTGAGGGCAATGCGGGCAGTTCTCTATCAACTAGAAATCACTGTTGTTCATACATACTTGCAAAATTGCAGGGCAATCAGGCTAGACCCCTACCCCAAGCTCCAGGAACGCACAAAAAACAAAGCCTCAACCCCACGTTACACAAGGGTTGAGGCCATTTTTCGCCGTTACCAATGATACGGTTCTCCGTATCACCCATTATCAAAAACAATTTTGAGTACACAATCTCAATTTAAACTTCTCCCACCAAAAATTATAAGCTTCTTTTTCAAGAAGCTATAATACTGCGATCCTGTCAAATTATTCAAGGTCATTTTATATTAACTCGTAGAGCCTTTTCTTTACAGCATCTATAATATATTTTTTCACGGTGCCAAACTTGCTAATTACAATATTTTGGGATAAAGTATAAATCTTATCCACTCTTATGCAAGAATCCACCTTTAAGGTTCCCTCGTCAAGGTCACTACTGGACAGCATTACAATATAATCCTTTGTTGTCAGGTTCGAAGTAATAGCAGCAACCACTATATCTTCTGTTTTACTATTATAATCATCATTAGATAAAACGAGAACAGGGCGTTTTTTATTGGAAGTCAAATCACTGAAAGGTATTGGAATTAACAAGATATCGCCCTGTTTATACATTATTCCATACCTCATCATCAATATCATTGTCCCAGAAACCTATGCTACTTTCACTTGCACATACTAAATCTTTAAATACCTGTTTATCCGATTTATTTTTTAAAAACATAATGAAATCAATAACTTCTGGTATTTGACTTTCTGGAATTTGGTCAATCAATTTTATTAAAATGCTTTTGGCTGTACTCATTCATACCACCTCAAAATTATTATATCACAAAAATTCCTTGCCGAACCCAGCTGACCACGTACCAGATAGTGTCAAGACATTGTAAGATTTTTTTAGAAGACATACATCCTCGGTCGAGTTAACATAATTTTAAGTGATCAAGTCCTAATCTATGTGTAAAATTCATCCTCAGTTAGAAACAGAGCATTTAACAGATTTTAACAATTTTATTGTCTGCTGCATGAGCCTGGCGTTCACGCCAATCCCAATATTCGGCCATATCTAAGTATTTTTTTACCGCTTGCCCATTTGTCGTCAATTCCATCAGCAAAGCGCCAATCAGACGCAGAGCGGAAGCTCTGTTTGGAAAAATACGAATAACCCGTTCACGACGCCGGATTTCTTTATTGAGACGCTCAATACCGCTCTCTGTACGCAACCGTTTGCGGTATTTTCCCGGCAGTGCCAAAACAGCGATTGCATCATCAAACCCTTTTTCTAATATAGCCATTGCTTTCGGCGCTGGTGCCAGGTTACACCTTGAAAGTGCTGGCGAATAGCACGGACTAGCCCGCTGTGATGATCAGATACGATCAAATCATGCCACCAGGGTTGAGGCCATTTTTCGCCGTTACCAATGATACGGTAACTTTGGCATACGATATCCCCTTCTCTACATGTAATAATTAATCTTGGTTAATCACCTTGTTGTATTGACTCTATCTCACGAGATGCCGTATGGCCATTGACAAGCCAAATGCCGCCTAGAATTAACGCCATCCCCACCACGGTATTCCAGTATAGCGTTTCTTTAAGAAAAATCACTCCTGCCAGTACGCCAATAATTGGAATAATCAACATCGAAATAGACGCCTTCCCGGCCTCCGTGTTTGATAAAATATACGTCCAGAGGAAATAAGCCAACGCCGAGGCAAGTACGCCGTTATACACCAGACAACCTACCGCATACCAACCCCACTGTATAGTACCATGCCCAAATAAAGCTGAATAAATTGACAGCACAATAGCCCCTACCACCATCTGCCAGGTTGTATATTGCAAAATATCACAGTGCTGCAATTTTAGTTTGACAAGAATACTCGAAAATGCCCACGCAACGGCACCTGTGAGTGTCAAAACAATTGCCCACCAGGCACCGCCGCCACTTACGTTTAATAATGCAACCAGTCCAACCATGCCCATGGCGACACCAGTCATTTTCCGCCTGGTCAATTTTTCGCCTAGTAAAAAATGCGCCATTATTGCCACCCAAAAGGGCATACTGTAAGATAAAACCGAAGAAAATCCAGCACTTAAAAACTGCATCCCAACTTGAACGGCGGTGTTAAAAAATGCAGTTTGCAGAATACCGCCTAGAATAACCCACTTCCAATCCTCACGCCGCGGAATAGGTATTTTCTTAAAATAGGTCACAATAAGCAATACACCCGACCCTAAAATAAAACGATACGTCGTAAATAACACAGGTGGGAAGACCTGATTGGCCTGCTTCATTACCACCCAATTAAGCCCCCAAATTAAACATAGAAGCGCTATTGCCCCATTCATAATTACACCTTTAATTATTTTTAATTTTGCCTGCTGAAACCCTGTTCTGCAGGAATATGCAGTTTTCTTTTCGACTTCACATAGTCCTATTCCTGGTACCTGTTCCTTTATTTTAGGTTTCTTGTTCGACAATTTATTAAAGCACACAAATTGCCGACAATAAGTTTAGCTAGTACCGCCACAATGACATTCATTGTGAAAGAAGGGGTATTGCTAGCGGTATAGAGTTATGGCCCAAAATCTGCAATTAAGTCAATTATACTATGCACAGGCTTAACACGGATGTGCGTCCAGTTGTTCGGACTGATAATGGACCGCAATTTACGTACCACGCATTTGAAGAAGCGTGTGCGGCTCTAAGTATCGAACATGAGCGCATACCAACCAAGACACCCAATATGAATACCCATATTAAAGCTTTCCAACGTTTACTTGAAGATGCATGCCTGTGCGGCATGAGTTTGAAAGCTATCAGAAATCGGAACTTTAGCGTTTTACCTTTATGCAAGCATATAGTTTAATATCGCATCAATATGGATCTGCGTTGTGTCCAAAAGCAAAACGTCCAAATCATTTTCCTGTATTATAAGCGGCAGTTCGGTGCAGCCAAGAACCAATGCATCTGCATTTTTCTCAGCTATCATTCGCTTCGCGATCTGTAGTATTGTCCTTTTATCTTCTGGTAAAACGATGCCCGCTTGCAAATTCGGAAAAATAATATTATGGATCGCTTTTTGCTCATCTGCCGTGGGGACAAATGCATCAATCCCGTATTTCGCAAACGCATTTGAATATAGCCCGCTGCTCATCGTGAAAGCCGTGCCGAATATTACAACGCTTTTGCAATTCTTTGATTGTGCGTATTTGCACGTTTCGTCGACGATGCTTATAAGGGGCAAAGGGGATTGGCTATTGACTTCATCAAATACGATATGAGCAGTATTGGCCGCCATGGCCGCAAACTCAGCCCCACCGGCCGCTAAATTTTTTATTGAGCCGACCAACCGGTTAATAAACATATCCCATTGCTTGTTGGACACATAAGCGTACATTTCGGCAAGATTTAAGCTGTCAATAATCATTTGCGGATAATTGTCGCTAGCTGTCCTCATCCGATAACCCTCGGTGATGCCTTTGTAGTAATCCAGCGTCGATGCCGGGCCAATCCCGCCTACCAGCCCGAGTTTTTTCATTATAAACACCTCCAGTAAATATTAGCATCGTTTCAAATATTGTTTGATTATACTAACCTAATCCATTAGCCATCTCCCATTCCAATAATTACCACTTTGTATAATACAACGCTAACCATTCTTTTCCTGCCCCCTTGACTTAAAGTGACCTAAAGCCCTAATAATTTCTGTTACAAAAGAAGACCCCTTTGAAGCTGGTTTTCCTGCCCCAAAGGGATTTTGTTCATCATTTTTCGCCCTTACCAAGTTTTATTCCAGATATTTTATGTTTTAAATGAAAATCGCCTGAATCAGTATTGAATAATATCTTATAATTATTCACATATCCACCTTTTGAGTAAACTGCCCTCATTGTGCGAGCCTTAATATAAGACTTCATGCCCTTCATTTCTAAGTATATCTACCGCGCTATTAAAATCCCTATCCTTAACTAAGATATAGTCAGTATTATAAGTCGAAATTGCAAATATACTTATGCCCGCTCTTGCAAGTGCCGTGCTGACCATCGCTAATATACCCACCAGTCCAAAATCTAGTGTCCCCTGAATTTTGAGTATCTTCCATCCTTTTTCACATAATACATTTTCGGGTACAACACCCTCTGGACATACAATGGAAAGTTCATCCACCGTTTTAGTGATTGAAAAAAAACTCCCCTTGGTATGCCCATATTGGAATCGTCCCCCTGGCATCCAATTTACAAACCCCTACATTCTCCTGCAAAGCCATAAAAACTAATTTTTTCTCAGACATAATTCACAAATCTCCTCTACATACCTTCACTAGAAAATACTGAAGTCGTTAACAACTTCTTTTGAGTCTAAAATTCGCAAACGCCAGATAATTAGGCGCTTGGGGCATGCTTTCAAATCCTACGCCACAGCAGCATCCGTTTTGCCCAGCATTATTGACTGACCGAAAAGTTCAAATGCTTTCATACCAGATCCGCACAGCTGGTCACCATTATGTAAGTTTAGCCGGCACTAAGACAGTTCGCTATACCCTAGCTCAGCTATAACCTTTTTTAAACGTTCACGCTGTTCGGGTCGCTCAAGTTCGTCGCCATATTGGTAGCAATCAAGCACATCCGCATCCTTGACAATCTCCTCCAGCGGCGTGCCAACAACATGCTTATTGCTGTGGTTTTTAACTGCTTGCGCAAGTTTTTCTATCTCGTCATTGGTAAACAGCCCAATTTCCGCGAGAAACTCTTTTACTGGCTCATAGCCATTTACCGCATGATAGGCTTGCTTGCCGGTCACGATCCGACCGTAGTCATGCAGCGAGCAAGCTATCGCCGCCATTTCCGGCTCAATGTTGCGCTTGGCCGCTAAAAGCAGGCCAATTTTGGCACAGCTAGCCATATGTATTTTTTCCCATTCGATCGGGTAGTCACGTTCGGCAATATGTTTATATTGATTAATTTTATTAAGCAGTTTGGATTGAACTAATAAAATTTTGTTCATGGTTACCTCCCTACAATTAAAAGCTATATTATAAAATTAAAAATTTATAATAAATAACATATATAGAAACGGAATCTATACTAAGTCAACGGTTTTCTTATCCTTCCTGCGGCCATACTCATATCCTCATCCGAGATGCCTATCCACCTTACCAATGATACGGTTCTCCCCTGCTAATCTTAAACGCCCGATAAAGCTGCTCGACGAGTATCAGCCGGATCATCTGATGGGTAAACGTCATCCGGGAAAAGCTCAGCCGCTCATTGGCCGCCGCCACAACGGCCGGCGCGAGACCAAAGGCGCCACCGATGACAAATGTAACATCGCTCTGGCCCGCTAGGGCCAGAGCGTCGATTTTTTCCGCCAATTCTTCCGAGGAAAGGGCCTTGCCCCGGACGTCGAGGACGATTAAATAGCTGCCGTCGCGAACGTGCTTAAGCAGCCGTTCGCCCTCACGGGCCAACACCTTCTCCTTTTCCGCAGGCGAAGGGTCGGCCGGCATACGTTCTTCGTCCACCTCGACGATTTCCAGGCGGCAGTAAGGGCCGAGCCGTTTGGTATACTCGGCGATGCCGGCGGTGAGGTATTTTTCTTTAATCTTGCCTACGGCAACAATCGTAATTTTCATAGTTATTGACTATCAGCCGGCATTTCCTCAAGCAGCACGCTAATGGTGCGGGTCTGGTCGCCGCGAAGGATAACCACATCGACGCGGGAGCCGACGGCCTGGTTATCCAGTACGGCCCGGAGGTCTGCCACGCTGTTAACTTCGGCGCCGGCAACTTTCAGAATAACATCACCCTCGCGGATACCGGCCTTGCCTGCCGGGCCGGAGCGTTCAACCCGGGCTACATAGACGCCTTGGTCGATGGTAAGTTCATAGCCATAACGGGCCGCCGAGTTTTTGTCCAGTACCCCTACGCCAAGATAAGCGCGAATAACGCGGCCCTTGTCAATGATCGACTGGAGAATGGGGCGGGCGGTGTTGATGGGAATGGCAAAACCGATGCCCTCCACACCAGGGACGGAAATCTTAGCGCTGTTGATGCCGATGACCATGCCGTCGGCATTGACCAGCGCCCCGCCGGAGTTGCCGGGGTTGATGGCCGCATCGGTCTGGATAAGCTTAAATTTGCGTTCACCGATTTCAATAGAACGGTTAAGGGCGCTGATAACGCCAGCCGTCACGCTGCCTTTGAATTCCAGCCCCAGTGGATTGCCGATAGCAATGGCCGGCTCGCCCACCATGAGAGAATCAGAGTCACCGAGAACGGCAGCCGGCAAGCCGGTCGCGTCCACCTTGACTACCGCCAGGTCAGTAGCCGGGTCAACGCCCAATACACGTCCGTTGAAGGTGCGGCCGTCAGCCAGGGAAACAACGATTTCCTGGGCATTCTGCACTACATGATAGTTAGTGGCGATATAGCCATTGCTATCAAAAATAACCCCCGAACCGGTTCCCTGCTCGATAAGAACTTTACGGTTGAAAAAGTCGCGAGCATAAGCTTTGTTGGTAATGCCGACAACCGCCGGACCAACGGCCTGGGCGGCGCGGACGATAGGCGTGTTGCGAGCGTCGGAAAGCTGTGCTTGGGCAGCAGGCGGCTGCAAACTGGGCAGAGGCGCCTGGGGTGCGGGTTTGGCTAAAAACTTGCCGCCGTAGCTTAATACCAGGCCGCCACCAATCAGAATACCAATCAGCGCTACGATAAGAAATGGCATTAATCGTTTCGTCATAACCATTCCTCCTTTTATAGGTCTTCGACCAGACTAGCCGTGCGGTCAGGATAGGTCAGCCGCAGGGTAATTTCACTGTCAAGGCAGCAGCCCTGGTCGGCCAAAATGGTACTGACCGTCGTCTTGGCCAGGTCGGGTCGGTTGTTTTCCTGGCTTAGGTGTGCCAGAAAAACTTCTGTCTTGCTTTTCCTGGGCAGACGGGCCAGCGCCCAGCCTGCGTCGGTATTGGAAAGGTGTCCGCGGCTACTCATGATCCGCCGCTTGAGCGACCAGGGATAAGAGCCCTTTTTCAGCATATCCACGTCGTGGTTGGACTCCAGGACGAGCACATCTGAGCAGGCAATAGCTTTTTTTACACTGTCAGTGACAAAACCTAGGTCGGTAGCGACACTATACTTGCGGTTGCGATAATAGAAATTGAACCCTACCGGGTCGGCGGCATCGTGCGAAATGCTGAAAGCCTCAATTTTGACGTTGCCAATCTCGAGACTGTCCCCAAGCTCGTAGCAGCACGCGCTTGGAATCAGTTCCCGGCAAAACATATTTTCCCATGTCCCCGGGCGGGTATATACCGGCAGACCATAGCGCCGCGTCAGCGTCGGCAGGCCGCTCACATGGTCGCGGTGCTCGTGGGTCACCAGGATGGCATCCACTTCCTCAAGCGATGTACCGATCCCGCATAGCGCCTGCTGGATGCGCCGGGCGCTGATGCCGGCATCGACCAGAATTTTGGTAGTATCGAAATCAAAGAACAAAGCGTTGCCAGTGCTCCCGCTGGCCAGAACGTGGACTTGCATGAACAGGCTCCTTTGGTAAATTTAACAGGTAATATTTCGCCCTGGAGCCTGTAAATCCCTTTCTATTTTTCTGCCATTTTGTCCCTAATCGCCGCGCGCAGCTGGTCGGGAAGCGCATCAAGCAAAATGGCGGTAATCTCCCGTAGCCGCTTGGCTGTTTTGGCCTCAAACCGCAGGGTAAAGAGCGGTTCGGTAACCGAGGCGCGAATCATGCCCCAGCCGTCGGGAAATTCGATGCGCACACCGTCAATGAGGTTAGGCTGGTATGCGGCAAGACGCGCGGCAACACCGGCCAGGATTGCGTCTTTGTCCGGGCCGGGATAAGGTACGCGGATGTCAGGCGTCAATATGTAGTTAGGAATTGTGTCGACGAGCGCCCCCAGCGGACCAGACTCGGCTACTATTTCACATACTTTTAACCCGGCATACATGCCGTCGTCATAGCCAAGTTCCCGGAAGAAGAAGTGGCCGCTGATCTCGCCAGCAAACAGCGCTTTTTCCCGTAGGAAAGCGGCTTTGCTAAATGTGTGGCCCGCCCGCGCCATCACGGCCCGGCCGCCGGCTTTGGCAATTTCCTCGGGAACGACCATTGAGCATTTGGCATCATAGATGACAGCGCCTTTTTCCCGGCGGAGATAATGGCGGGCCAGCAAAACGAGAATGTCGTCATTGTCGATTGCCTGCCCAGTTTCATCGACAAAACCTACCCGGTCACCGTCGCCGTCAAAGGCAATGCCCAAGGCGGCGCCCGTCTCTCTTACCCGCCTCCCTAAAGCTGCCAGGTTTTCCGCCAGGGCCGGATTGGGCGGCCGATGCGGAAAGGCGCCGTCGGGTTGGCAATACATTTCAATGACGTCATAACCAAGAGCGCGAAACAGGCGGGGGGCAATGGGCGCCGTGGCGCCGTTGCCAGCGTCGACAACGACGCGCAACCGGCCCGGTTTAGCCATACTGGCGGTAAACTGCACGTAATCGTCCACCATCGGCCGGGCGATAATCGTACCATTACCGGTAGTACGCCGATCAACGGCTACCATCGCCGCGATTTCCGCGATATCCGCCTCGGTCACCGGCTCAGGTCCCAATACCAGTTTAAATCCGTTATACGGCGCCGGATTATGGGAAGCGGTAATCATCACCCCGCCGGCAGCGCCGGTAGTTTTTAGCGCATAATAAAAAACCGGCGTGGCAACGGTGCCAATATCAAGAACATGGCACCCCGATTCGGCCAGGGCATCCAGTACAATGCGCTGCAGCGCCGGTGTCGACAGGCGGATATCGCCGCCAACCACCACCGTTTGGCCGGTTAGTTTCACTCCCACCGCCAGGGCAATGCGGCGGGCCATATAATCGGTCAGGTCTTACCGACAATACCGCGAATATCGCAGGCGTGAAAAATAGACATACTGTTCTCCTTTCGCAATAGCTACATCAGGGATATTGTAGCACGAGCGCAGGAAATCATTCAATTGAGCGCCGGTACTTTCCATAGCAAACGCAGTGCCTGCGTCTAAAATAAAAAGCCGTCTACACTGCTTGCGTGCAAACGGCTTTTTATTTTTCGTCATAATTTTTCATATTGGTGACAGCCCACCGTTGCCAGGCTTGTTCAAATGCCTGATAATCCATGCCCAGAACGCCGGTGATGGCCGCCTCGGTACTGCGCCCCTTTTTCAGGTCGGCAATAATGGCCATCAGTTTGTCCTCGCCATGCACTTCGGCAATATAGCGGACCGCGGCCAGCGCTTCGCGATAAGCAAGCGACTGCTCGGGCAGGTTGTCGAAGTTCTCGTCCAGTTCGGCCATGGTATAAAGCTTACCGGTCAGCTTATTGCGCGGCGTAAGCCACTCATAACCGTTGGCGCGATATTCCATATACTGGGCCAGCCCCTCGGTAAACCAGCGGGTATAGTTGCCGCTTGTCATATGGTCAAATACTAGGTGCGTGAATTCATGGACCATTGGCCCCTTATGGATGAACTCCTCAGTGGATTCGCCGGCTTTCAGCCAGACGCGAGGCGATAAAATCTGAATAACGCCGCCCCAATAGACCCCCATGGCACTTTGGTCGCCGGACCAGCCAAAAGCCTGGTTGAGCTGGCGGCGGTCGGGATAAACCAGCAACAGTGTTTTTTCGGCCGGCTCATACTTAAGCGCCTGGGTTACAGGTCCATAAGCGGCTTCGGCGGCGGTCGCAAGCATCGCTACCGCATCAGCATCAGCCGCAGTATATTTGATAATAAAGTGCGGTGTTTCATAAACGGCCATATCGCGCGTCTGGTAAGCGATTTTCGCCACAGCTAACTGGCGCGCCAGCGGGTATAGCCACATACGGGGAAGCTGTGCCGGAACAAAGGCCAGCAGCACGATCACCAGACCAAGAGCGATGAGGGCTGTCACCTTATCGTGAAACAAAATGGTACGCATGGGTACCCCCTCCTCTCCCGGTTCTCATGGAGTCCCATTATACCACAACAACAGGCCCCCGCCTATCGGTATTTTCTGTAAACTATTTGACTAAACTAACGCCAACGCTGGTGCCGATGCGGGTCGCCCCGGCTGCAATCAGCTTCAGCGCCTGCTCACGCGTCCGGATGCCGCCCGCGGCCTTGATGCCAAGCCGACCGCCTGCTACCCTGGCCAGCAAACGGACATCTGCTTCGGTCGCCCCACCCGGCCCAAAACCGGTAGACGTCTTGACAAACTGCGCGCCTGCTTCCAGGATGGCCAGACAGGCCCGCTGCTTCTCCTCATCAGTGAGCAAAGCCGTTTCAATAATAACCTTTACAACCCGCCCTTCGGCGGCCCGGACGACCGCCCGGATATCTTCGACGACCGCCGCCCATTGGCCGGCTTTAGCCGCACCGATATTCATAACCATGTCAATTTCGTCGGCTTTATGCTCCACCGCCGCCTGCGTTTCAACAACTTTAACCGCCGTAAGCGTCGCCCCGAGCGGAAAGCCGACTACGGTCGCCACTTTTACGCCGCTGCCGGCCAAACGATGCGCCGCCAGGCTCACATAACACGGGTTGACGCAAACTGCCTTAAAATTATGCTCGGCCGCTTCAGCGCACAGGCGGAGAATGTCGTCCACCGTCGCCTCCGGCTTAAGCAGGGTGTGATCAATATATGCCGCTAAGTTAATACAAGACCCTCCCTTCCCCAAGCCTGGCGGGTCAGGCTTGACTTATTTCCGACGAGCAGCCGAAAACCGTTATGTTTTCAGTTACCGCCCCAATTGAATTCGCCAATATCGGGCAAAACTCCTGGTGTAAACGACAAAAAACGAAGACCCCGGCCTGCGCATTGGCAAACCGGGGCTATGAACTATCCCTGTTTTTCAAACTTGTCTTTTGGGGCGCCGCACTCGGGGCATTTGCCGGGACGGCAACGGCCTTCCTTGGTAGCGCCGCACACAGTGCATTTCCAGACTGCCATTAAGTGCACCTCCTATTCTTTGGCCGCGCATTCAGGGCATACGCCATAGAAATAAAACTGTTGGCCCGTAATCCGGTAGGGCGTGGCCTTTACTACCTGTTGCACAAATTCGGTGCTGTCGATGCCGTGCAGGTCATCCACCCGGCCACATCGCTGACAGCAGATGTGCGAATGGTTGGAAGTGTCGGCATCGTAACGGAAGCTGTCTTCACCGGCGTTTAACACCTGGATTAGCCCAAGCTCCTTGAGGATTTCAATGGTTTTGTACACTGTCGCCAGACTCATCGTTGGATAAATAGGCTGCAGCTGGTGAAAAATCATTTCGGCGCTGGGATGGGCTTTGCTTGCGGCTAAAACGTTGTAAATCGCCAGCCGCTGCGGCGTAACTTTAAAGCCCTTTTCCCGCAACAAAGTTGTTACACAAACGTTCATAACTACACCCATTTCAAAAAATAATTAAACTAAAATAACAATGATTATCCTATAATGTTATTTTTATTTTACCTTGTTCTGTGAAAAATTGTCAAGGTATAGTTTGCAAATTAAAGTCTCGTGGGACTGCCACGAGACTGCGAGTATTACCTCATTTGCTGGCTTTGGCCGGAAAACTTGTTTTTAGCTTGTGCAATGTCCTGAGGACTGGCGTTTTTGACATTATAGAACCCTTTTTGTTGCATGTAATTAAACAGTTGCTGCTCCTGGCTGTACAAGTCGCCAAGAATCGTCATGTAATCGCGGCGCAGTTGCTCGTTCACCGTTTCGGAAATATAAGTATTGGTCGACGATGCCAGATGCTTCGTCTCGTTCAGACAAACCTGCAACAGATCTTTGTCGGAGATTTGCATGCCCTGTCCAGACATGGCGCCCTGACCTTGTCCCATTTGTGCCACTGTTGTCACCTCTTACTGTAATGTTTGGCCTGCGTTCAGATGTTTGCTAAGCGTTTGTACATGCTGCTGGTGTTTTTGCGCCATTTGCTGGAGCATTTGCCTTGCTTGGCTGTCCTGCAACTCGTTGGCGAAATGGTTAAGCGTCTTAACACATGTTTGATGCATGGTAAGCGAGTCTTCCAGTTGCATCAGTTCATTTCTGCGTCAACACCAAAATCCCTCCTTTCCTGCCAAAAATAGCATGCGCGGCAAGGAAGGCTTATATGCCCGTCAGAAGAGCAGCTTTGCCATCCAATTATAGGAAAAACCGCCTGGCATACGCCAGGCGGTTTTTAAGCTTATTGGCCAATACTTTCGGCCGGGCATGCAGACACACGTTTGTCGTTGGCAAGCCGGAGCCAAGTGCGTATGGCATCAGCGATGACAAAGATAACTAAAATTATCATAACGGCGCTGGCGCCGGCCAGGAGGTAATTGTTTTTCGGCAGATACTTGGTCGTAATGTTGAGGTAACCGGCAGCCACGGTGGTTGCGCCCAGGAAAGACATGGGAATAATCGTTGTCCATGCGTAGCGCCCCTTGCCCATCCTAAACAGTACCGTAGTACCGATCGCCAGGGACATTGTGGCCAGCAGCTGGTTCGCTACGCCAAACAAGGGCCAGATGGTGGAGATGGAGCCGCCGTACAAGAGATAGCCCCAGGCGAACGAGATGGCAGCACTACTGAAAATAATGCCAGGAACCCAGTTGACATTTTTCAACGGCTTATAGACCATGCCGCCAAGTTCCTGGATGAGATAGCGGCCGACGCGCGTGCCGGCGTCAATGGTCGTCAGAATAAAGAGCGCTTCAAACATAATAGCAAAATGGTACCAGAAGGATAGGAGGGTGTTCATGCCGGGAATTTGCGCAAAAATGTGCGCCATGCCTACCGCCAGGGATACGGCGCCGCCCGGACGGCCAGCGACATTTTCACCTACCAATTCGGACAGCATGGGCAGTTCGTTCACCTGCATACCCAGTTTGGCAAACACGGCAGGGGCGGTATTAATGGCAAAGTAGTCGGCGGGATAGAGACTGGTAGCGGCAATCAACGCCATCAGCGCGACAAAGGATTCGACCAGCATGCCGCCAAAACCGACAGCACGGATTTCCGCTTCATTGGCCAGCATTTTCGGGGTGGTGCCGGTGCTTATCAGCGCGTGGAAGCCCGAGATGGCGCCGCAGGCAATGGTGATAAACATAAAGGGCCATACGGGGCCGGGAATAATCGGTCCGCCGCCGTTAATGAACGGCGTCACTGCCGGCATATGAATTTCCGGACGGACGATGATAATGCCAACGGCTAACGCCAGGATGGTGCCAATTTTCATATAGGTGCTGAGGTAGTCGCGCGGCGCCAACAGCAGCCATACCGGCAAGGCAGCGGCGACAAAACCGTAAACCGCCATCATGACCGACAGCTGGCCGCGGCTAAAGGTGAAGTACGGCGCGAGTGAAGACTGTTGGACCCACGGTCCGACAAATACGGCGATAAGGACCAGCGTAACGCCGATGAGCGAACCTTCGCCAATATGACCGGGCCGGATATAGCGGAGGTAGAGGCCGACAAAAATGGCGATGGGAATGGTGGCGGCCACCGTGAAGGTGCCCCAGGAACTGTCGTAGAGGGCGTTGACGACGGCGATGCCCAAACCGGCCATCGTAATAATCAAAATAAACAGTACGGCAATACTGGTCGCCAGGCCGGAGGCCTTACTGATTTCCTTCTTGGCGATCTCGGCCACCGACAATCCGTCGTGGCGGATGGACGCAAAGAGAATGACCATATCGTGGACCGCGCCGGCGACAACGGCGCCGATCAGCAGCCACAGCGTACCGGGCAGATAGCCAAACTGGGCAGCCAGCACCGGGCCGACGAGGGGACCGGCCCCGGCAATCGCCGCAAAGTGATGGCCAAACGTTACCCATTTGTTGGTCGGCACATAATCGCGGCCGTCGCTCAGGCGAACAGCCGGCGTAGCTCGCCCTGGGTCAAGAGCCAGCACTTTGGCCGCCATGAAGGCGCCATAAAAGCGGTACGCCAAAGTTAGAATGAGAGCGGCAATAATGACAAGAGCAATACCGTTCATGTTTCTCCTCCTTTGTATGGTGCAACAAATTTCGACAATTAGCATAATACCAAAAGTTACGGCCAGTACGACAGTTAAATCACGTGAATGGAAGAAATTCAGGTTTAACCGGAAATATCTTTCGCCAAACAGAAACACGGCTGCGGTGACAAACAAAAAACTGGAGCTATTTCAGCCCCAGTATTTCCTTAATCTCTTTTATTTGGCCTTTGCTGACAGGAATTTCCGCACCGTCTGGTCCACCCACCCGCAGCCAGTAGGTTCCTTTAAACCAAGGAATAACTTCCACTACCTTGTCCAGGTTAACAATATAACTCTTGTGCACCCGCACCAAACTGGTCGCTTGCAGCCGCTGCTGCAGGTCCGAAAGCGTACCTGGGTAAACGGCCTTTCCTTCGCTAGTGACCACCATTACTTCCCCGGCCTGCATGTAGGCATACAAAATATCGCGGTAATCGACCATAACAATTTTGCCGTTTCGCTCCACTGCCAGCTTTTGGATGGAAGCACGTATAGCCGCCAGTGCTTGGTCAACCCGCTGCGCCGCTGCCGCCCATTCGTCGGAGCGGTACTTCTGCAAGCGCTCTACCGTGGTCGCCACCCGTTCCTCTTCAAACGGCTTGAGAAGGTAATCGACGGCGCCAATCTCAAAGGCCTTAACGGCATAATCGTCATAAGCGGTGGCAAAGACGATCAGTGCGTCCGGCGCTACCGCCCGCAGCGTGAGCGCCGTTTCCACGCCGCTCATGCCGCGCATCTCTACATCGAGAAAGACCACATCGGGCTGGTGCTCGGAAGCCAACACCAAGGCAGCCGGCCCGCTGTCGGCTTCACCTACAACAATAATTCCCGTCTGACGAGAGAGTAAGAACTTGAGTTCATCGCGGGCCGGTAACTCATCATCCACAATCAGCACTTCAAGCACAGTCATCCACCTCCTCAAGCCCCCTGGGCACTCGCATGGTTACAGTGGTGCCGTGCCCCGGCCTACTCTCCACGGTCAGACCGTAAGCGGGTCCAAACTGTCCCCGCAGCCGTTCATGGACGTTGATCAGCCCAATGGCCTCATTGCCCGGCTGCCGCAGCGGATGGTGACGGGTCAGGTCCATGCCGACGCCGTCGTCGGCAATAACAATTTCCAGCGCCGCCTCTGCCCCCTCCCGCACGGTAAGCCAGACGCAGCCGCCTTCCTCCTTCGGCCCAAGACCATGTTTAATGGCGTTTTCAACCAAAGGCTGAATGGTAAGGGAAGGAATGAGACAGTTTACCAGATGGGGCGCGATGTCCTCCACGACCTTAAGCTTTGGCCCGTGACGGGCCTGCTCAATGGCCAGGTACGCCCGAACCTGGGTTAACTCCTCAGCAATTGTGATATTGCGCCCTGTTTTGTGGAGGGTATAGCGGAAAATGGTACTCAGCTTCAGCAGCAGTTCCCGCGCCAGGTCAGGATTGGTGCGGATCAAAGAGGTGATGGTGTTGAGAGTATTAAACAGAAAATGGGGGTTTATCTGCGCATGCAGCGCTTTTAGTTTGGCTCTGGCCGCCATCTTGGCCTGTTGATCGATTTCGGCCAGTTCCAGCTGAGTCGAAAAGAGATGGGCTATCCCCTCGGCGAAAACAATATCGGCGTCCCCGACAGCATTGGCCCGGGTGTAATAAAGCTTCAGCGTCCCCACAACCAAGCCCGCCCGCACCAGCGGGACCACGACCGCACTGGCCAGCCGGCAGTCACCGCACCGGCAACCAATTTCCTGGCGGTTGCGGGCAACCCAAATGCGTCCGGTGGCCAATACATGCCGGGTAGCCCGGGTCAAACCCGCTCCGGGGACAGCGTGGTGGGCCGCCTCGGCGCCGACGAAGGCCAGCACCCGCTCGGTATCGGTTATCGCCACGGCGTCATAGCCGGCGGTAGCAAAAATAATCCGGGCCGTTGCCTCAGCCGAATCGGCAGTGAGGCCGCGGCGCAAAAACGGCAAGGTTTTCGTCGCAATTTCCAACGCTTTGTGCGACTGCTCGGCCCCTACTTTCCGCTGGGCGTCCCTGGCCATTTTCATGATCTGCATAAAGATGGCTAAGCCGATAGAGTTGACGACGATCATTGGCAGGGCGATTTCCTGCACCAGCGCAAGGGCAGCCGCAAAGGGGCGGGCCATGAGCAAAATGATCATCATTTGCAGCGTTTCGCCGGCCATGCCGGCCGCCAGTGCCAGCCACCAGGGAATAGGCCGGGTGGGGCAGCGCCGGTGAATATAGCCGGCAAGAAGCCCCTCGCAGATGTTAGCCAAAGCGCAGGCGCCAGCCGTGAACCCGCCGAGCAGATAGCGATGACCGCCGGCAATCAGTCCGGCCGCCAACCCCATTTTCGGGCCGCCAATCATACCGGCGGCCATAACGCCGACTACCCGGGAATTGGCTAGCGCATCATTGACCGGAATGCCGGCGTAAGTCCCGAGAATGCCAATTAGTCCGAAGAATAGGGTCAATAATAGCTGGTCCCGGCCCGTTACCCGCTGCTGCACCAGGCGGCGAAAAGTCGCGGTTTGGGCCAGAATGAGGGCCATTGTCACGGCAACGCTCATGCGTTCAATCATTTCCACTAAGAGGATTTCCGACATTCTTGCACCTCCCCTTCAGAGCATACACCGTTTCGGTTATCTGTGGCAAGCATCACGCACTGGAAAATCGGAAGCAACCCTGACCTGGCAGGATGAGTCCGCCACCAAGCCGAATTAAGCATGTAATTTGTTCATGAAAGGATGGTATACATCTTGCCGCCAGCATCAGCCTACCTTTTCGTCATCCTGGCGATGCTCATTTGGGGCAGTGTCGGCATTTTTGTCCGGCTGGCCGAGCAGCCGATCACCCCCATGTAGTAAGGAGGTTTTATGAAACAGCACCTTACGCCCACTACCCTGCTCTTTCCTTTGCCTACCGTCCTGGTATCATGCGCCGCACCCGGCTTCCGCCCTAATATTACCGCCATTGCCTGGACAGGCATCGTCGGCGCGCGACCGCCCCTGGTAAGCATTTGCCTCCGGCCCGACCGCTACAGCTACGGTATAATTACTGCCTCAAGACAGTTTATCATCAACATCCCTACCGAAAACCAACTTGCCGCCATTGATTTGTGTGGCGTCGTGTCCGGTCGCGAGGTAGATAAATTTGCCGCCGCCGGCTTCACCCCCAGCCCCGGGGTAAAAGTGACGACGCCGGCGATTGCCGAGTGTCCCGTCAACCTCGAATGTGTCTTGCGGGAGACGCTGCGCCTGGGCAGCCACCATACTTTCATCGGTGAAATCGTCCACATCCAGGCCGATGCGTCCGTCCTCACCGCCGCCGGCACCATTGACTTCGGCAAATTGCGCCCCGTTACCCTTAATGGAGCCGAATACTGGGGGCTGGGCGAACGCAAGCTGGCAGACTACGGCTTTACTGCGAAAAATAAATAGCGTAGAATCACAAAGCACCTCCGGCCGGAGGTGCTTTGTTTTAGGAGAGAAACTCGCGCCGCGCCGCGTCGTAGACCAGTTTTTTTGCCGCCACCAGCACGCCCACCAACAGCCAGAACGACCAGTACATCAGAATAAGCGAATAGCTTAGGGCAAACGGAGCGCCATAAAGGGCAAAGAACGGTTTCAGCACTAAAAACCAAGCCGTCATGCCGGAGCCAAGGGCAAAGGCGAAAATGCAGAACGCGGCCAGACAGGGGCTGCTGCGTCTGAGCGCCAATTTACTGCCCCGGTCGCCGATACCCACCAACAGGGCGATGAGGACAACCGCCGCCAAAAACGGTTTGGCAACCAAAAATACGCCGGTAACCTTGGCCAACAATGCTTCCACTCGCGTCACCCCCACAAAAATATACTACTATATGTTATATATTGCTAACGCCGCCAATATATGCACAGAAAATTGCATTTATTGCCATTTCGTGTTGACAAACCGCCGCCAGAGGATTAGGCTGCGCACTAAAAAGTCGAGGGCTGTTATTACCCAGGCGGCTGTCACATCATACCGCCATAAGACGATGAACAAATAAATCAGCGGCAATCGTACCAACCACACGCCGGTAATTGTCACATACATCGGCCAGCGGGTATCGCCGGCGCCGCGCATCGCCCCGCCCAGGGTATAGGTGATGGCTATGGTGGGCTGCTCAAAGGCGGCAATCATCACACACTGGGCACCCCAATAAATTACGCCCGGGTCGTTAACAAAGAGCGCCGTAAGCGGGCGGGCAAAAAAGAAAAAAATCACGCCCATCATGGTCATGCTCAGCACCGCGATGCGGTTGGTCAGCGCGGCATACTGAACCGCCCGGTGCGGCAAGCCACGCCCGAGATGTTGGCCCACCAAGGCCATAGCAGCAACCGAAAAACCAAACCCTGGCATAAACGAAATGGACTCCACCTGGAGGGCGATCTGGTGGGCGGCAAATTGGGTCGCTCCCACGCCGGCAAGCATAAACGTAAAGGCAATCCGGCCGCCCTGCATGGCCAGCTGCTCCAGTCCGGCCGGCAGGCTGATGTCCACGATCCGGGCCAAATAGGCGCGCCGAATGATGAACACATGGCACCACCGCAGGCTAATTTGCCGCACTACCGCTAGTGCGCCCAGCGCCAAAAGGCCGCCTGACGCCTGGGTAAGACAGGCTGTCCACGCCGCGCCATACGCCCCCAGCGGCTGGCCGGCTACGCCGAAAATCAGCACATAGCCGAGGAGGATTGCCAGCACATTATTTATTGCCGTCAAATAAAAGGTCAACCGCGTCAGGCCAATGGCCCGCAGGACATTGTTGGCCACGGCCATGGCTAAAAATAGCGGCGTGGTAGCAAAGGTGATACGCAATAGTTCGCCAGCCAGGTGCGCAACGGCAGGGTCGGCGCTCGTCACCAGAAAAAGATACGGCGCCGCGGCAAAGCCGATAGCCCCCAGAACCGTACCAAGGACCAGGCCGAGGAGTACCCCCTGGCCGGCCACGACCCGCACCGCTTCCCAGTTGCCAGCCCCGGCCTCACGGGCGACGATGGCCGCTGCGCCGGTGCCGGCTGCGGCGAAAATGATAGACGAAGCCGCCTGGACCATCGTCGACAGCCCCACGGCAGACAAGCTGACGGCGCCGAACTGTCCGACCATGGCCGTTGTGACGACACCGACCAGCATGACGCCAAACCCCTCCATGACCACCGGCCAAACAAGCGTTAGGATCCTCTGTCGCATATAATCCGCTGATAGTGACATTGCCAAATCCCCCGCTTTTACCCCTGTGAAACATCCGCCCCGAAAAGCGGCAACCGTAAAAACCTCCCTGCCAATAAATTGGCCCACAACCAATGGAAATCAACATCATTCCACAACTTTTCACTTACCTCATACCTCATACCTCATACTTCATACTTCATACCTCATACTTCATACCGCATACCACTATCCGGAATGGTCCAATTTACTGGCATAATTATCTTTGTGGTATAATAGGGGCGTGTAAAAAACAAAAAAGTTGGTGAAACAATGCAACTTGCCGAAATTCCCGCTTTCATTGCCCGTGAACTGGGCGTAAGACCGCAGCAAGTAGAGGCCGCCATAAAATTATTAGACGATGGCAATACCGTTCCCTTTATCGCCCGCTACCGCAAAGAAGCAACCGGCGAACTTAACGAAGAACAGCTTCGGACGGTTTTGGACCGGATGCAGTACCTGCGCAACCTGGTAAAGCGTCAGGAAGAAGTTATAGCCAGCATTGCCGAGCAGGGCAAACTAACGCCTGAGCTGGCCGCTGCCATCACCGCCGCCACCAAGCTGCAGGAAGTGGAAGACCTGTACCTCCCCTTCCGCCCGAAAAAACGCACCCGCGCCCAGATCGCGCGCGAGCGGGGGCTTGAGCCGCTCGCGGAAATTATGCTGGCCCAGGAAATGACGGACGGCGATCCGCTCGCCGTAGCCGCGGAGTTTATCGACCCGGCCAAGGACGTACCTGACGCCGATGCCGCCCTGGCCGGCGCTATGGACATCATCGCCGAGTGGATAAGCGAGCGGGCCGACTTCCGGGCCTTGTTGCGCAAAGAACTGTGGGACAAGGCGGAAATCGTCACCTCCCTGGCTGTTGATGAAACAGCAGGTAAGGAGTTCCTGAACTATAAGGAATACCGCGAACCGGTCAAACGCATGCCGTCCCACCGCATTTTGGCCGTCAACCGCGGCGAAGCAAAGGATATTTTGAAAGTCGACCTGGTTGCCCCCCATGAGGCAAACATCGCGCGGATTACGAATGAAGTAGTCACCAGACCCTCGATCTTCGCCGACCACCTCCGCGCCGCCATTACCGACGGTTACAAGCGACTCTTGTTTCCCGCCCTGGAGCGGGAAATCCGCTCGCTGCTAACCGAAAACGCCGAAAAACAGGCCATTCGCGTCTTTGCCCTCAACCTCCGCCAACTCCTGCTGCAACCGCCCCTGGCCGGCCACACCGTCATGGGGCTCGACCCTGGCTACCGCACCGGCTGCAAAATGGCAGTGGTCAGCCCCACCGGCACGGTGCTCGCCACCGGTACCTTATATCTAACGCACAGCGACGCTCAGCGGGAACGGGCGGTAAAGGAGGCGCTGGCGACAATCGAGAGCTACGGCGTCACCCTCATCGCCATCGGCAACGGTACCGCTTCCTATGAGACCGAGGAGTTTGTCGCCCGTCTCATCAACGACCATCAGCTCCCTATCCATTACCTCATTGTCAACGAAGCCGGCGCCTCGGTATATTCGGCCTCAAAACTGGCCAAGGACGAATTGCCTGATCTTGATGTCTCCCTGCGCGGCGCCGTATCTATCGCCCGCCGCGTGCAAGATCCGCTGGCCGAACTGGTCAAGATCGATCCCAAATCAATCGGCGTCGGCCAATACCAGCATGATGTCAACCAAAAAGAACTGGCCAGCGCCCTCACCGCCGTTGTCGAGTCTTGTGTCAACCATGTGGGCGTCGAGCTTAACACTGCTTCGCCCGCCCTGCTGCAGTATGTCGCCGGCATCAATGCGAGCGTGGCCAAAAACATTGTTGCGTTTCGCGACGCCAACGGCCCCTTCCAGAGCCGGGACCAGCTCCGGAAAGTCCCCCGTCTCGGACCGGCGGCCTTCACCCAATGCGCCGGCTTTTTGCGAATCAAGGGCGGCGCCAACCCCTTGGACAATACGCCGGTACATCCCGAGTCTTACCCTATCGCCGAAGCGGTCTTGGCGAAATTGGGCTTCTCCTTAGCCGACCTGACCGACCGCCAGCGGCTGCGCGCCTTGCAGAGCCAGCTGGCCAAAGCCGATGCCGGCCAGTTGGCCGCCGACCTTGGCGCCGGCGAGCCCACCGTGCGGGACATCCTCGCCGCCCTGGCCAAGCCGGGCCGCGACCCGCGCGAGGAGCTGCCGCCGCCGCTGACGCGCAAAAATATTGTCAAACTCTCGGACATTACGCCCGGTACCCTGGTCAAAGGAACGGTACATAATGTCACCGACTTCGGCGTGTTTGTCGACATCGGTCTCAAGACCAACGGCCTTATTCATCGCTCCGAACTCAGTCACAAGCCCTTCCGCCACCCCCTTGACATCGTCGCCGTCGGCGACATCGTAGAATGCATAGTCCTCAGCGTCGATGAGGCCCGGAGCCGCATCGCCCTCAGTCTCAAGCAAGCCCAAAAATAGCAATGCGCACCAAAGCCGGGACATATGCCCCGGCTTTTCGTTATATCCCCGGATGGTAATGCAGCCACCGACCCGTCAATTTGGCCGCATCGTACCGCGTCTCAATGTCCACCGGCAGCTCGCCCCATACGGCGTCCCGCTCTTCTAATAGCTGCTGCAAGGTAGTCAGCAGTTCGTCCGGCTGAGTGAGGTCGGCATCCTGCGCCAGCAGGGCCGTCAAAAATTCACTCACGCCATCCATCCCGAACGACGGCACTTCCATGGAAACGACCGTCCAGTAATCTTCGTCTTCGTCCAGCACAAAGACAATGTCAGGATAACGGCGGTTGGTCGGATCGGGCAGAATGAGTTCGCCATCGCCAGAGTCGGCCTCGAAGGACGGCACGCTCCGCAGATACACTTCGACTACCGGTACATCGCCATCGTATTCGACGCGGTAACAGCCGTTCAAACCAACATATTTGTGAAAACCGGGATACCGTTTGGCCACTCTTTTCAACTCCTTTCATGCCGCTTCAAATTTAGTGTCTACCAAACAGCCCATTCTCATGCCGTTCAAAAATTAACACCGGCCGCCCTTTTCGCAACCGGTGTTAACTTTTTCCCATTTTTGCTTTAGTCCATCCGCATGACGGCAAAGGTTTCCGTACTGTACACTTCGTCCGCAACAGTTTTATACAGCTCGTCCGCCGCGGTGCGCAAAACATGAATTTGGCCTCTTAGGGCCGCGACTACCGCCTGGTCCCGCAAGGCCGGCAAATTGATGGCCGTATTAAGAAGCGCGGCCGTCACGGCGTTATAACTTAAGAGCACGCCAATCATAAGGTCGCTGACCACATGAGCGTTGATTTTCCCCAGCAGCGACTTGCCAATTTCCAGGCTTTCCAGCGCGGCCCGCGCTACTTCGGTAGGTACCTCCGCCGCCTGCCGCAGCGCTTGCTGGATTTGGGCCGCCCGCGCCTCTTTCTCCTCCGCCGTTGCCTTCGGCAGCCCATAGGCCGCTATTACCGCCGAAAAAGCGTCAGCATCACGGTCAATGAGTTCTTCCAGTTTTTTATGTAATACAGCCAAGCCTTTTTGCCGTTCGACAAGCATGTCGGCGTACTCCGCTAAATCCGGACGCCCCAACGACAGATTCACTACCATTTCTAGCAAGCTAACACCTAAGAGGCCGGACACGGCGGCAGCGCTGCCACCGCCCGGCGCCGGCTGACGTGACGCGAGCTGCGCGGCAAATTCATGGATTGATAGTTCTCTGAGCAACATATATCCCTCTCTTTCAAATTTTAGCTGCATACCCTTCTACTCGCTAAAAGTCTAGCGGGGCCTATTTAATTATTGTATCAAACTTTGCCGAACAAATATACCACCACCGTGTCACGCATGTCACGGGGACATTATTGTAAAACGTGTAGTTTTCATTTGCCCACCTGCGTCAAGCATTGCATAATTGTCCTTTAGACTCGGTCCGGATGATAGGCACAGCTTCGGTGCTACCATAAAAACAAGGAGACAGCACACCTGTCCCCTTGTCGCTAGATAGGGCTCAATATCTTGAATTAAAAGGTCACTGTGCAGACTTCAATATATGAACGCTTTCGCGCCTTATCAAGAGAGCCGCCCGGTCGCCGGCCTGAAAGGCGGCCTTTTGGACCGGATCATAATCGATGACGGTTAGGCTTTGACCACCGGCAGTAATTTTATACTCCTGATATGCCCCCATGAACACCGAAGCCGCAACTTGCACAGCAAGCGGCCCTTCAGTAGCCAGCCTAAGCGTTTCCGGCCGCAGGACCACGCTCACCGGTTCGCCTGGACTGAGTACAAGGTCGGTCGCGACCGTGAAGGTCTGGCCGAGGAAGCTGACAGTGGCCATCCCATTGCCGGCGGCAACGACCTCGCCGGCCAGGATGTTAGCCATGCCGATGAAATCGGCGACAAACTTGGTCCGCGGCCGAGTGTAAATTTCAAAGGGCGAGCCAATTTGTTCAATATTCCCTTGGTTCATAATGACAATCCGGTCAGACATGCTCATGGCTTCGGCTTGGTCATGGGTCACATAAATGCTGGTAATGCCAATATCGCGTTGAATCCGCCGAATTTCACCGCGCATATGCACCCTGAGCTTGGCGTCCAAGTTTGACAGCGGCTCATCGAACAGCAGAACCGACGGTTCCATCACCAGCGACCGAGCTAAGGCCACCCGCTGCTGCTGGCCTCCGGAAAGCTGGTTGGGGTAGCGCCCTTCCAGGCCGGTAAGGCCTACTAATTCAAGAATATGGTTGACTTTGGCGCGGATGTCGCTGTCTTTCATTTTTTTGATACGTAGACCGTAGGCGATATTCTCAAAAATGGTAAGGTGCGGAAACAACGCGTAGCTCTGGAACACCATCGCCGTGTCGCGTTTGTCCGGGGTAAGGCGAGTTACTTCCTCGCCGCCAATATAAATATTGCCGCTTGTCGGTGTTTCAAAGCCGGCGATCATGCGTAAAATAGTCGTTTTGCCGCAGCCGGAAGGCCCCAGCAAGGTAACAAACTCACCCGCCGAGACATCAAGCGTTACATCGTTAACGGCCAATACGCCCCGGCCGGCCGCACCGTTATACCGTTTCACCAGATTTTGCAGGCGAACGCTTTTCGAATTTTTCAATTTGTTTTCCCCCTCAAAACTTTACACACCCTCGACATTTATTCCCATGCGATTGAACACGAACTTAAGCATGCCCGTTACTACCAGGACAATGACAATGAGAACGGTGGAATAGGCCGCCGCTACCCCCAACCGCCCGACATCGACCTGGCTCATAATAGCTACCGTCAGCAGGTTGTAGCTGGCCGAAACCAGGAAAATAACGGCACTGACTGCCGTCATGCTGCGGACGAAACTGTAAACCAAGCCGCTGAAAAAGGCCGACTTAATCAGCGGAATAGTAATCGAAGTAAACACTTTGAACGCGTTGGCGCCAAGGTCTTGGGCCGCTTCCTCGATGGACGGGTCAATCTGCTGCAGGGATGCTACGCCAGCGCGGATACCGACCGGCATGTTGCGGAAAATAAAGGCAATAAGAATGATGGTTGCCGTACCGGTAAGCACCAGCGGCGGTTCATTATAGGCCAGCACGTAGCCCATGCCAATGACGGTGCCGGGGACGGCCATTGACAGCATCGAAATAAACTCGATTGCCTTACGGCCGAAAAAGCGCTTGCGCACGATGAGAAATGCGATAATCATACTCAGAATACCGGTCATGGGCATGGACAACAGCGAGAGATAGGTGGTATCAAGAATTGGTTTTAGACCCAAAGAAAAGATATATTCATAATGCTTCAGCGTCGGTGTATAGTCGATACCCCACAGGTTGGTAAACGAACCGTAAGGAATAAGAATATAGAGCACCAGGACGAACAGGCTGACCAAAAAACAGGGCAGACCAATCAGCCAGTTCAGGGAACGGTCGGTGACCAGTTCGCGCTGGCGGGACGGCTTGCCGGTAACAGTAACATATGACCTTTCCCCCACCCAGTATTTCTGAACAATAAACATAAGGACCGAAAGGCTGAGCAGCACCGTCGCCAGCGCCGTACCACCCTTGATATCGTAGTTTCCCATGGCCTGGAGATAAATCTTCGCGGCCAGGGTGGTAAAATTGCCGCCAATCACCATGGCATTGCCAAAATCGGCCACCGTTTGAATAAACACCAGCAAGAAGGCATTGGCAATACCGGGCGTAAGCAGCGGCAGAATAATGGTCCGGAAAATATGCCAGCGGGAAGCGCCCATGTTGCGGGCCGCCTCCTCATAAGACGGGTCGATTTTTCGCATCAAGCCGGCCAGCACGAGATAGGCAATAGGAAAAAAAGTGAGAACCTGTACAACCACCAGGCCGGTAAAACCGTACACGTTGGCATCCTTGATGCCCAGCAAGCTGTAAGTAATAAAGCCCCGCTGACCGAACAACATGATGAAGGACATCGCCAGGGCAAAGGGCGGCGAAATGATGGGCAGAAAGGCCAAAATGTTGAATAGGCGTTTAAAAGGGATATTAAGAAACGCATCGGCGTAAGCGAACAAAAAGCCCACGGTCGTGGCAAAAAAGCTGACGACCACCCCTGCCATCACGGTGTTGACAAGTACCCGGACGTTTTCGTCCTGCCGGAAAACATCACGATAATATTGAAGCGTCAGGTCGCCTTCCGCCGTCACTATCCCCTCTTTGAGCACCGCGTACAGCGGCCAGACGATAAACAAGACCAATGAACAAATAACGAGAATAATAGTTACCAATAAAATAGGGTCGTGAATGATTTTGCGCATTGCTCCACCTCATAAGAAGCGGGCGCCTTACCGGGGCGCCCGCTTGGCTGAAAAGACGCGCTAAGTATCCCTGCTATTTTAAATTATTTAATGGCGTTGTTCCATTTCTCAACAAGCTTGCTGCGGTTGGCGCCCGCCCAGTTCAAGTCGTAGTTGATCAGTTTGGTATCCTTGATTGCTGCCGCCTGGGACGGTGCTATCGCTTCCGGATTGGTCAAAAACTGATACGACCCGGCTTTTTGGCCGATTTCTTGGGCCTCTTTGGTCAGGCACCAGTCGACAAATTTCTTGGCCGCGGCCTGGTCGGGGCCGCCTTTGATGATGGCGACGGCGCCGATCTCATAGCCCGTGCCTTCCACCGGTGCGGAAATAACAATATCTTTCATGCCTTCTTCCTTGTATTTGATGGCATCATGCAGGAAGGTCACGCCGACGGTGGCTTCACCCTGGCCTACCATCCGACCCGGGGCCGTACCGGATTTAGGATAGGTCTTGATCTGGCCATGCAGATCTTTCATGTATTTCAGGCCTTTTTCCTCGCCCATGAGCTGGACAATGGTGGCCAGCATAGTGTAAGCCGTCCCGGATGAACCAGGGTTAGCAATGACTACCTGGCCCTTCAGCGCCGGATTAAGCAGATCCTGCCAGCTCTGCGGAACCGGCAGGCCCTTTTCGGCCAGCAGCTTCTGGTTCGAAACAAAACCTAGATAGCCCACGTAGATACCCGTCCAGTATCCCTCAGGATCTTTGTATTTGGCCGGAATCTTGGCGGCGCTGGGCGAAACGTATTTTTCCAAAAGCCCGTCTTCCTTAGCCTGAATAAAGCCGTCAGCCGGTCCGCCGAACCAGACGCTGGCCTTGGGATTGTTTTTTTCCGCCTTGATGCGGCCCAGGATCTCGCCGGAACTCATGCGCACCGCTTCCACTTTAATGCCGGTCTCTTTCTCAAACTGTTGGACAGCCTTTACCATGTGGTCTTCCATAAGACCGTAGTAAATGATCAGTTTCTGCGGCTGAGCGCTTTGCGGCTTGCTGCCGCACCCCGCGGCCAGCGCCACCATCAGGACAATAACCAGTATTGCCGTCACTTTTTTCCACGTCTTCGACACGCCGTGCTCCTCCTTACTGCTTTTCCCTGCCGCGGAAAGAGCTAATCATTTCAGTATTTTTCTAATTCTTTGGCTTTTGGGAAAATCCTGCCGCCCTGCCAAAATAGTCCGGATCGCACTATGCAAATATTGCTCAAAAAAATAGCCGGGATTACCCGGCAGTTTGTTCGCAATACTCTTCTTTGACAATCTCGGTATCCGCACCATGGACGCCGCACTCGGGACATACCCAGGTCTGCACCCGCAGCAGCACCTCACGGCCGTCAAAATTATATTTTTGAACTGTGTACTTGGACGCCTTGTCAAGATGTTCACACCAAAACTGTTGTTTCACTACTGACTCCCCCCTGCTAAATATTAACCGAACTAAGACCTGATAATATTACCTGCTACCATTACAGTTTTATTATATTTTATTTTATCGCAATTTTCAATATATTATTAGCTGATAATATTATCTATTAATAGCTATGCCTCCATTTCCACTATATGCCGCACTCCCCTCCTTCATGCCTCGTCAGTGAAAAAGGAAAAGAATGGCGGAAGCGAGAAATAATTAACAATTTACATGCAACAGGAGTTATGCGCTATGGATAAAAAGCTGCTCTTCGCCTTGGACATCGGTACGCGCAGCGTCGTCGGCCTGCTTGGGGAACAGGTTGCCAATAAAATTAATCTCCTGGCGGTCGAACGCCAGGAGCACTATACCCGCGCCATGCTGGACGGGCAAATTCATGATGTCACCGAGGTGGCTGGCGTTTTGGCCGAAATAAAAAGCCGCCTGGAGCGGATCGTCAGCCCCTTGCCCAAAGTGGCCGTGGCCGCCGCCGGCCGGGCCCTTAGCACCCTCCGCGTTACCGCCGACCTCGACGTGGGCGGGCGCGGAGCGCTGACGGAAAGTGACGAGCGGGCGCTGGAGCTTGCCGGCCTGCAGACGGCGCAGCGCAGTTTAGCCACCGCTGGCGCTGCGTTCGACCCTACTGCCTACTACTGTGTCGGCTATAGCGTGGTTACCTTTAGCCTGGACGGCTGCCCCCTTAAAAGTCTGGTAGGACAACGGGGAAAAAGGGCGGAAATTGAACTCATCGCCACTTTCCTCCCCCGCCAGGTCATCGATTCGCTGCAGTCCGCCGTCCAGGCGGTGGGACTGGAAATTGCCACCCTCACCTTAGAGCCGATCGCCGCTATCAATGTCCTCATCCCGCCCACCATGCGGCACCTTAATCTGGCCCTGGTTGACGTGGGAGCCGGCACTTCTGACGTGGCCATCACCCGCGGCGGGTCAGTCATCGGTTACGGCATGGTGCCCTGCGCCGGTGACGAGATTACAGAAGCCTTATCGCAGCAGTATCTGCTGGATTTCAATGTTGCCGAGCAGGTTAAACGCCAACTTGGCGATAAAAAGAAAAAAGTGAATTTCACTGATGTTCTTGGCATGCAACATAAGGTACCGGCCAAAGAATTGATGGCCAGCCTTGCCCCGGCGGTAGGCGACCTTGCCCAGCTCATCGCCCGCCAAATCCTTGACCTTAACGGTCAGCCACCACAGGCCGTGCTCCTCGTTGGCGGCGGGGCGCTGACGCCGCTCTTGCCGGCGGCGCTGGCCCAGGCGCTGGACATCCCGGCCGCCCGCGTCGGCATCCGCCGCCCGGACGCCGTTGACGGCTTTACCACTATTCCGCCGTCGCTACAAGCGCCCGACGGTGTACCCCGCTCGGCATCTTAAGCTGGCCGGCAGCTCTGCGCTGCATTTCGCCAATATTTTTCTAAACGGCCAGCCGCTTCGGCTATTCAACTTCGGTAAACTTACCGTCACCGATGCCCTCCTCGCCGCCGGCATCGATGCCCGCAGCCTCCACGGCCGGCCAGGCCTGGGGATTACCGTGCGGGTCAATGGCGAAACCAAGTTTCTCCCTGGCAGTCACGGCCAGCCGGGAAGTGTCACCATCAACGGCCAGCCCGCCGGCTTCGACCACCCCCTGCAGGATGGCGATGTCATTACCGTCACAAAAGGCAGGGATGGCGTCACGCCCCGACCGCGCGTGACTGATGTCGCCACCTTGCCCCAGCCGTTTACCGTTATCGTCGATGGCGAACCGATTACCGTCGCGCCGCTTGTCACCGTTAACGGCAACCCGGCAGATGCCGCTACCTTGCTTGCCGACCGCAGCGAAGTAACCTGCCGCTTGCCGGATACGCTGGGTGAAGTGCTTACGCAGCTTGGGCGGGCCGCGGGCCCTGTTCAATTTACCTATACCGTAAATGGCTGTGAACGCACCTACCGTCAGTGGCCGCGCTACCTCATCAATGGGCAGGAGGCCAGTCCCGACTGGCCCGTAAAGCCCGGCGACGTCATCACCGTGCCCCCGCCCGCACCGCCTACCCTGGCCCAGTTACTTGGCTTGGCCGGCCTTAATGAAGAATTCATCACCGTTACCTTTAACGGCGCGCCCTGTCAGGTGCCGCTCAGGCGATTGACGCTTATCCTCAATGGCCGCCCGGCCGACCCCGAGGAAACCGCGCCTGCCGGTAGCGTCATCGAGTTTAGCTTAAGCGAACAGCCGCCGACGGTCAGTGATGTACTCCTGGCCGCCGCTTTCAACCCCCGGGCCCTGCATAACGTTATTCGCATCGACCTTTTGCTCAACGGCCAGGCGGCCGAATACACTACCCCGGTAAAAAAAGGGGACCGCATCGATGTCATTGCTATCACCGATAGGCAGTAGCAAAACCGCCAGCAAATGGCTGGCAATAATTTACACCGGGGCCGCCGTTATCCTGGCCGCCAGCCTGGTTCTCTTGTCCACCGCTTCGTTCCACCATATTGACCTTGGCTGGCTGTTGCTCGTGGTCGCCGCCGTGCTTTTTCTTCCGGGCGTTAATCTAATGAACAAAGACAAATTCCGCAAAATTGACTTTATGGATCAGTATATTTTCCCCTATCAATACGGAGTGCTGATGCTGGCGCGTTTAGCTCCGGCTATATGTCGTGGCCGCTGATGGTTCGCGTCTTTGCGGTCAAAATGGCGCTGACGCCCCTGGTTTTGCTCACTATTGCCCAGGCCTACTGGCGCTGGCTTGGCCTTTTGCCGTAAAAATAGGCCCTATGGCCCGTCTTCTTGAGACTGGAGCCGGTGGAAAACTGCCATTCCCTGTGATATGCTGAAATCAAAGGTTATGAACAGGAGGATGAGCAACCAATGTTCCAAAAACAGTTTTGGCTAATGATATTATTGGCCGGTAGTTTGGTGCTGACCGGCCCGGCCGCGGCTTTCGCTGAAACAACGGCTGACGTAAGCGCTACCTCGGCGGTAACTGCAACAGTAGAAACTACTGTGCAGATGCAGACGCAGACACAGACACAGACACAAACACAAACACAGACTCAGACTCAGACCCAAACTCAGACTCAGTCACAGACGATAGCTACAAAGCGCGACAGCGTCGTTGCTGACAGCATAACCAAAACCTATGGAATGACCGTGACGGCACAGGAAGTGGCCAATATGCGTCAGGCCAATTATGGCTACGGCGAAATTTCTCTGGCTTATAGTCTGGCTCAGCTAAGCGGCAAGCCTGTTGCGGACATCATGGCCATGCGGGAAAATAAACTCGGATGGGGCGTCATCGCTAAACAGTTGAATGTCAGCTTAAATGCCGCCGCCACGAAAGCAGCTGCGGCGATGAAGGATGCTAAACTGGATCACGAAGCCCAAGCGGTGAAAAATGCCGCCAGTACAGATACCATCGCAGAGAAGAACACCACTGGTAAAAAGAGCGATAACGGCCAGAAAAGCAATACCAACGCTTCCGGAGGAAGCAAAGGGCCCACCAGCGGCAAGGGAGGCGCTGGCAGTAGTCACGGCGGCCGAAAATAAAGCGAATAATAATAGAGCAGCGTGAGCCAATCGTGCATCACGCTGCTTTCATTTTCCGCCGCTGCTATTTACGCAAGAGATTATATACCTTGGCGGCGATATTGGCGATGTAGTCGCTCTTATAATCTGTCGCGGCCGAAGATGAAGTATAAACACTGATAAGGATTGGATTTTTGCCGTCGTCGACAATCCCTACATCACATAGCACGTCATCCAGTTCGCCCACTTTGTGCATCACCGGTGTGAGCATGTAACGGGGGATTTCGTCCGTAAATATAGTGCGGCTTAACGTATCCAAAAGATGTTGCGATGTTTGTTTGCCTAAATATTTTCCCCGATAAATCGTCTCCATTACCGCCGCCATCTCTTTAGGGGTGGTTACGCTGTGGTAATTATATAGCTGAAAAGCCCGGTCGTCATGGATCATCGTTTTTTTCAGGCGCAAGTCTTTGAGCGTCCGGGCCAGCGCCGCCGGCATTTTCTCATCAAATTCGTTGAGCAAATCATAAAACGCCTCATTGTCGCTGACGGTGATCATTTTTTCAATATCATCGTCATAAACGGTTCGCTTGTCGGCGTCGGCGGCCGGATATAAGTACTTATAAGCGGCCAACGCAACAACAAGTTTGCTTGTTGAGGCCGTAGGGAAGACAACGTCGGATCGATAGGCATAAGTCTTCCCGGTTTTGAGATTTTTGGCATAAATGCCGATACTGCCTTCAAAAGTGTTGGCATAGGCCGTAACTTCTTTGGCGGTCGGTCTTGGCGCGCCAAAAACGGTCGCATTGGCAAGTACTATCGTGATGCCTAGGACGATTGCAATTAACCATTTTTTCATAGTTTCACCTGTTTAGATTACTGTACCAGTCTGGCCAGCTTCTCGGGCTGCAGCAATATGAGGATGTCGCCGTCAAAGTCAATCAAGCGGTCTTTCTTCATGGAGCTGAGGGTACGGGTGACCGTCTCCCGTGTCGTTCCCACCAGGCTGGCCAAATCTTGCCGCGATAGGTCAAGCTCGACTTCAATGCCCCGCGCCGTCCGCCGGCCGTGCTGCTTACCCAGCCTGAGGAGCGTTTCGGCCGTGCGGGCGGTCACATCATTAAGAGCCAGATTTTTAATCTTCTGCTGAGCGTAAAGCAGGCGCTGGCTAAGGGCTTTAATAAGCTGAAGCGCCAGGAGGTTGTTGCTTAGCACCAAGCGCTCCAAATCGGTGTTTTTGATCATGCCGACCCGCGCGTCCTCGGCGGCGATGGCCGTAGCCGGGTAAGGCCGGTTGTTAAAAAGCAGCACCTCGGCGAACAGGTCGCCGGGCCCCAGAATATGAATGATATGTTCACGGCCATCGTCCGTCATCTTGACGATCTTGACCTTGCCGCTTTTGACAAAGTAAAAACCCTCGCCTGGTTCGCCCTCCATAAAGATAACCATGCCCTTGCGATAGAGCCGCTCGGTGGTGAGGCTGTGGATCTCGGCCAGCTGCCGGTCAGTCAGGTCGGCGAAAATCGGCAGTTTTTTCAAGTATTCAATGGAGTCCATACCCCGCCTCCTTCTGCGCTGCAGGCAACCACTTACCAATTCCTACCTTCCACTTTTCACTTTCTACTTTCCATTCTTATAATATTCCTCCACCTTGGCAAAGGCACGGGCGCTGGCGCCGATGGTGGCCGCGATGTCATCGTCCGAGTGCGCCGCCGACATGAAGGCGGCTTCGAACTGGGACGGCGCAAGATACACGCCTTGTTCCAGCATGGCGTGGAAGAAGGTGTTGAAGGCGCCTACATCGGACTGTTTGGCGCTGTCATAGTCATAGACCGGTTTATCGCTGAAAAACAGGCCGAACATGGAGCCGATTTGGTGGAACTGGAGGTTAAAGCCGAACTTCTCGGCCTGGGCCTTGAGGCCGGCGCACAGCGTTTGCGTCTTTTCGGTCAGCTTTTGGTACATATCCGGCGTTTCGGCCAAAATCTTCAGCGTTGTCAGGCCGGCCGTCATGGCCAGCGGGTTGCCGCTGAGGGTGCCCGCCTGATACACCGGCCCTGCCGGGGCAATGAGTTCCATGATATCTCGCCGGCCGCCGTAAGCGCCGACCGGCAGGCCGCCGCCGATGACCTTGCCGAGGGTGGTTAAATCGGGCTTGATGCCGTAGTACGCCTGGGCGCCGCCGTAGGCGACGCGGAAGCCGGACATAACTTCGTCGAAAATAAGGAGAGCGCCGTACTCTTGGGTAATGCGGCGCACGGCGGCCAGATACCCATCCCGCGGGAGGATAAGGCCCATATTGCCGGGCACCGGCTCGATAATGACCGCGGCAATATCCTCGCCGGCTTGGCGGAAGACTTGTTCCAGTCCGTCGATATCATTATAGGCTACCGTGATCGTATTGCCAGCAATGCTTTCCGGCACACCAGGACTGTCCGGCACGCCGAGGGTCGTGGCACCCGACCCGGCTTTAACCAGCAGGCTGTCATGGTGGCCATGATAGCAGCCGGCAAATTTGACGATTTTATTGCGCTTGGTGTAGGCCCGTGCCAGCCGGAGAGCGCTCATGGTCGCCTCGGTGCCGGAGTTGACCATGCGGACAAGTTCCATGGACGGCACTGCCTGCTGGATCATCTTGGCCAGTTCGGTCTCCAGCAAGGTTGGCGCGCCGTAGCTGGTGCCCCGCATCAGGGCGTCGCGCAACGCCTCGGTCACCGCCGGATGGGCGTGACCGAGAATCATCGGGCCCCATGAGCCGACATAGTCAATGTATTCATTGCCATCAATGTCATAAAGACGGCTGCCGGCGGCGCGGGCGATAAAAGGCGGCGTCCCGCCGACCCCCCGGAAGGACCGTACCGGACTGTTTACCCCGCCGGGAATATACGCTTTGGCCTCGGCAAACGCCTGGGCCGATTTTTTCAAGCTGAAGGCCATAACCCTTCCCTCCTTGTATATTAAGAGTAGCGACCAGTTGATTAACATAATCAACCAAAGCTGCTCTTCTTTATTTTTGAAAATGAAACATCCTCAAAATCTCTTTACGGTCCTGGGATGTCTTTGGGAAAATAGCCATAGGTGGATGTCTACCAAGGGAATGTTCCGTTTCCCCCTGTTGCCCCTCTTGAAGGGTTCTTCCACAGTAAGAGTGTTCCCCTGGCCCCATGGTATAGACCTACACGCTGAATGTTTCCCGTTCGGCCGCCCCTTCCGCCAGCAGAGGAAGGCTTGTGCACCGGTGGCCTCCGGTGTATTCCAATAGCACGCAAGGCTGTCGTTCATGGGTTTCCCAGGGACATCCCAGGACCGTAGACATCCTCATCCTGTTTGAAAGGAGGTGTTTCCTATGCCATCTCCCTTGTTTGTCGGAATTGATGTAAGCAGTCAGGACAATGTTGTTTGTTGCTTAACACTTCAGGAAGAAAAACGGCCTTTGTGTCGTTTTTCCGTTGCCAACAACCGTCCTGGCATCTTAGAATTCCAGGACCGCATTGTCTCTCTTGTCCATAAACACGGTTTTGATCAAGTCCTCTTTGGCTTGGAACATACAGGTTGTTATTCCACTCATGTCGCCATGTATTTGCAACATCATTTATCGTTTGATTGCCCTGAAACCAAGGTATATGTTTTCAATCCAAGCCTGATTAGGGATTTTAAGAAATCACACTACCTCGACGCTCCCAAGAATGACCGTGTGGATGCCTGGTTCATTGCATCCAAGCTCCGCTCTGGCCATTTACCTCACCCTTTTACTTTAAATGAGCCGCTCTTGGCTTTACAGCGCTTAACCAGGGCCCGCCTTCATCTAGTTCGCGAACTTACGCGCAATAGCAATATTCTTATGACCAACCTGTATTTAAAGTTTAGTGATTACACCGTCGGACCTTTTTCTAACAAGTTATCCGCTACTTCCTTGGCCGTTATGGAAGAGTTTGATTCTGCTGAGGAGATAGCCAATATCTCCCTGGATCAGCTTGTAGAGTTTCTGGTAGAGCGCGGCAAAAACCGTTTTGATGACCCTGTTGCAGTTGCCAAGGCCTTGCAAAAAGCCGCTCGTTCTTCGTACAGGCTTCCTCAATCTATGGCCGATTCCGTTAATTTAGCTATGGCTTCGCTCATTCGGGTCATCCGTACTCTTCAGGAGCAAATCAAATCCCTTAACAAGGCTATCGAAGACCATCTGGCGACTATTCCCCAGACCCTTGATACAGTTCCGGGCATTGGCCCAATCTTTGCCGCCGGTATTTTGGCCGAAATTGGCGATATCAACCAATTTAAAAATCATCGCCAATTAGCTAAATTTGCCGGTCTTGCTTGGACTGAGCATCAATCAGGCAACTTTACGGCAGCCCAATCAAGGCTTATTCTTTCCGGCAACCGCTATCTGAGGTATTATTTGATGGAAGCGGCAAACAGTGTCAGGGTGCACGACCCTGTTTTCGCCCGGTATTACGCTCAGAAGCTGGCCGAGCCTAAAACCTTTGCCACAAAACGTGCCCTTGCGCTTACAGCCCGTAAACTGGTACGGTTGGTCGATTCTCTGCTGCGTACCAACCGAATTTATAAACCAGAAGGGGGAGTCTGACATAACCGATTAAAAAGACCATTTTTCTTTGTCCACCAGTTACCATATATTACCATCTTGATGTGGATATTGGTGGGTCTAGTTAAGGTTTGCCTTTTTTCGGTTCACCACCTTAGGTAGCAGCAATACATAGTTTTTTATGTTAAATTAGCCTCTTGACATCGTACCGCTGCTCTTTCCGTTTACCCAATAAAAAAATCCCGCCCCTGGTTTGGGGCGAGATTTAGTCCCGCGGTGCCACCCACTTCTTGACCGTAACAGCAGGGCCAGCCCACATGCAAAAAACCTCTCATCCCAGCAGGGACGAGAGGTTGCTCCCGCGTTGCCACCCTAGTTGCCATCCGGCCAACTTTGCTCCGCTGTATCGGGCGGTTCCCGTCATGATTCATCACCAGCCGCTCAAGGGCGGAACGCCTGCCCCGGCCGCCGGCTCGCACCACCCGCCGACTCTCTGAAGGCCTAAAAGCATTTGCTTCCCTGTCATCGCGTTAACCGTGTGGAGTTAGTTTGATTATACCGTTTCCTGTTCATACAGTCAAGTGTATTTTTTGGATGTACATCTTGCACAAATTGTCCATAATTCAAGCGGTTCGCTTACGGTAATGTCGTTGCCAATAAAATACCTAATTCGGCAGGAAAAACCATTTTAACAGTCGAAAAAAATCGTATTTTACAATAAATTGCCAAACTAGCTATCAACCAGATGCTGGGGGAGAACACGATGCAACGTATTTCCGTAGCCCACCTGCAGCCAGGCATGGTAGTCGCCAAAAACGTTTTCAGCGCCCAGGGCCAGCTGCTGCTAAGCCAAGGCACTATTCTCACCAAGCGCTATATCGACCGCCTGCCCCTCCTGGGCATTACCTCTATCTACATTGCCAACCCTTACACCGATGACCTGGAAGTGCCGGAGACCATCAGAGAAGAAACCAGGCAACAGGCGATCGCGACCGTCCAGCAGTCTTTCGCCAAATTCCGCCTGGGCCGGCGGCTTGATCTGAATGCCCTCGAGACAGCGGCGCAGGCCATTGTCGACGAGATCCTGCAGAATCGCGCGGCGCTTATTCACCTCACCGACATCCGCACCTACGACGATTACACTTTCGGCCACTCGGTCAATGTCAGCATTCTCTCGGTATTTACCGGCCTCAGTCTGGGCTATGCCCGCGGCCAGTTGGAAGAACTGGCCCTCGGCGGCATGCTGCATGACCTAGGAAAAATCGCTATCCCGCCGGCCATCCTCAATAAACCGGGCAAACTTTCAGCGGAAGAAATGGCCATCATGCAGCAACATGCCGCCACCGGCTTCGAAATCCTGCGCAAGCAAAATCCCGAAATCCCCCTTCTGGCCGCCCACATCGCCTTTCAGCACCACGAGCGGTTGGACGGCAGCGGCTATCCCCGGGGCCTTAAGGGCGACGAAATCCATCCCTACGCCCGCATTGCCGCCATCGCTGACGTGTATGACGCGCTTACCTCCGACCGTCCCTACCGGCGGGCCATGCCGCCCCATGAAGCCTACGAGATTCTTCTCGTTTTCCACAACAAACATTTTGACGGCGCAATGCTCGACCAGTTCCTTCGCCGGATTGCCTGCTATCCCGTCGGCAGCTTCGTTCAGCTAAATAGCGGCGAAGTCGCCGTAGTTATCCATGTCCCGCCCGACCTGCCTCTCCGGCCTACCGTCCGACTGCTGACCGACCGCGAAGGCCGGGCCCTTCCCCAGCCGTACGAGGTGGATTTGACGAAAGAGCTTTCTGCCTTTATCTGCAAAGTATTAGCCGAAGATGAGATTATCGCCCTCGGCAACCGTTTAAGCGTCCAAGACTTAAGTCAGGCTTTAAACTACTAACCTTTTAACCTTTGCCCCGCCCGCCGACGGCGAGAATTGCCAAGAATACATAAGGCCTGCGGTTTCGCCAAGCTGCAGGCCCGCGACTTTTCTACAGCAAAATGTCGAGAAACGTACAGACAAACATCACCATGCTTAACGCTCCGTTGAGATTGAAGAAGGCGACGCCCGACCGCGACAAATCATCAGGCGCCACCAGGGTATGCTGGTAGTAAAGCAGCGCCAGCGCCCCGGCCAGACCTAGCCAATAAAAGACGCCCAGCCGGAGAATAATACCTACGGCAGCGAAAAACAGCGGCGCCACCACATGGAGCACCGTGGAAATTTTGAGCGCCGCCGCGATGCCGAACCGGGCGGGAATGGAGTAGATGCCCGCCTGCCGGTCAAAATCGTAATCGTCACAGGCATAGATGATATCAAAGCCGGCTACCCAGAACATTACGCCCAGGGCCAATAGCACTGGGGCCAGCGTTATTTCGTTAGCGATAGCGATCCAGGCCCCAAGGGGCGCCAGACCGAGCGTCCCGCCCAAAAAGAAATGACAGGTCCAGGTGAACCGTTTGGTATAGGAGTAAAAAGTCAGGGCAAGAACGACCAGGGGAAAAAGTTTAAAGGCCAGTGGGCTGAGCATGTAGGCCGCGAGGGCGAGCAACGCGAACGAAACGATGATGTACAGCCACACCTCGGCTACGCTGATCAGTCCCCGCGGCAACGCCCTTCCTGCCGTGCGGGGATTGCGGGCATCAATATGGCGGTCGATCAGGCGGTTAAGGGACATTGCTGCCGTCCGCGCTCCCACCATCGCCACGGTAATCCACAGCCAGTGATAGGCTGACGGCACCTTTTGCTCGGTGAGCAGCGCTCCCATGTACGCAAACGGCAGGGCAAAGATGGTATGTTCAAATTTAATCATTTCCAAAAAAACGGCAATTTTACCAGCCTTCACACTAGCCCCCCTTTCATTTAATCCCGACATGAACAGCCACAATGCCGCCGGTAAGTTCATAGTAACAAGCCTCTTTCAAGCCAATGCGGGCAAACAGGGCGCAAATCTCCCGCTGGTGGGGAAACAGCCGCAGCGACTCGGGCAGCCAGCGGTAGGGGCCGTCGATGCCTACGCCCAATTTGCCGAGGAGCGGCAATACCTGTTCAAAATAAAAATAATAGAGGTGCTTGAAAACAGGCGCGCTTGGCTTGGCCAGCTCCAGCGAAACAACCGTCCCGCCGGGCCGCACTACCCGCCGCATTTCTGCCACCGTCCGCTCAATATCAGGCACGTTGCGGAGGGCAAAACCAATGGTCGCACAGTCGAAAGCATTGTCGGCAAAGGGCAGGTCCATGGCGTTGCCCTGCACGAGCTCAATCGTCGCGGCATAGGGCGTTTTCCCGATATTTTCCCGGGCCTGAGCCAGCATATTCTCACAAAAGTCCAGTCCTACCACCCGGCCAGCCGGACCGGCCAGCTTCGCCAGTTCGAGGGCCAGCATGCCGGTGCCGCAGCAAACATCAAGCGCCGCGCCGCCGGGCGCCAGACCGGTTTTAGCGGCGGCAAAGCGGCGCCACCGCTTGTCTTGGTTGAAACTAAGGGCCGTGTTGAGCAGGTCGTAGCGGTGGGCAATCGTCGAAAATACGCTATGGACAAAAGCCTCTTTTTCCTTGCCGGCGAGCTTGTCCTTCTGCTGGTAAGTCTCCGCCATGCCCCTTACCCCCTTTCGCGATGTTAGTGTCATTCCTAAATTATATACCGTCGGCGCCGCTTCGCCAAGACCCGCTTTCCGGCAGGGAACCGGTCTGGCCGGCCCGAATGGCTTAAGCAGCCTGCCGTTAGGAGTGTGCCCTTATGAAAAAACTATCGTTTGCTATCGGTTTCGTCCTCGTAATCTTGCTAGTTACCGGCTGTTTGTCCAAAGCCCAGACAGAACCGGCAGCCATTGTCGCCGACGGGGCGGTCGTAACCGCCACCGGCAGCTCGTCCTATACCCTGCGGGCTTACCGCCCCGAAATTCATGTCGTCTTCGACACCAAGGAGTGGCAAGCGCCGCATGGCGTAAGCATTATCCTGACCAACGTCGCCGTCCAGGCCGTCAGCACCCGCGGCCTCGCGCCCGTTACGGTCGAGATCTTAAGCCCGACCAGCGCCCGTTATCAGTTTATCCTGCCGCCCGGTACGACGCCGGCGGTATCGTTTGTGACCGCCACCGGCCCGGCCTTTTCTTTCGCCGTCTTCGGCGACAACCGCGACGGTCGGGATGTTTACCTCTCCTTGCTCGACAAAATCAATGCCCTGCGGCCCGAGTTTGCCGTCAACGGCGGCGACCTTGTCCCGGCGGGCAGAGCCGGCGAATACGAGCAGTTTTTGGCCGATTCGGCCAGACTAACCATTCCCTACTATACCGCTCTCGGCAATCATGACATTCAGGGCGACGGCCGCACCCTCTATAATCGCCTGTTGGCCCCTAACTATTATGACTTCGTCTGGGGCAACAGCCTCTTTCTCGTCCTGGACAACGCCGACGGCGACATGGACGCGCGCCAGCTTGCTTGGCTGGAAAACAAACTAAAGGAGCGGACGGCGCGTCACACTTTTATCATTATGCATAAACCGCCTTTTGATCCGCGCCCCGGCCGCTCGCACACCGTAAACAGCCGCGAACTGGCCGACCGGCTGCAAAACCTGGCGGCGCAGTACGGCGTCACGGCCGTCTTCTGCTCTCATATCCATATGTATTATCAGGGTGAACGCCTGGGCGTTCCCTACTACATCACCGGCGGCGCCGGCGCCCCCCTCTATGCTGCCCGCGCGGCCGGCGGCGTGTACCATTTCGTCCTGGTGAAAGTAAACGGCGACGTCGTTGAGATTACGCCGGTCCAGCTATGAGGACGAAGTGGCGCCTTGCAACAGACGCCGCCTCGTCCTTACTTTGTATAGTTAACATTTGTTCGAGAACCCTGCAGGAAAATTGTCCACCTACCAAGAATATTGTTATTGCCATGAATTTACATTTACCGAAGGGCTGGCAGACGCTACCCAAAGCCCTGTACGGTAGGCCCGCCGTGTTGCGGCAAATTTTTGCGAAAGGCTAGGTGAGTAGCGCAGGCGATACAGCAAGTAGGTGCACTGTATTTTGCATGCAATATTTAAAATTCAAAGCTTAAAGGAGGATTAAAATGAACCAAGATAGCCAAAACGCCAAACAAGAGCTAAAGGTACCGGTAGCCGGTTACCTGGCGCTAATTTTCGCCATTATCTTTTTCTCGGGAATTTTCGCCAGTGCCAAAGGCTGGATATCCGCCTTCGATTTCAATGTCATCAACGGCAAATTCGGCACCATGAAAGACGCCGCCAAGGCAACCTTTACCGGCATGGGCGGGGCCGGCGCCCGCGACGGCTTTTTGTTCGCGCTTAGCCTTATCCCTTCGGTAATGCTGGCCCTCGGTATTATCGAAGTCGTCGACCATCTTGGCGGGCTAAAGGCCGCCCAAAAACTGTTAACCCCGATTCTTCGCCCTTTGCTCGGCATTCCCGGCATCGCCGGTCTGGCCCTCATCTCCAGCCTGCAAAGCACTGATGCCGGCGCCGGCATGACGAAAGCGCTGCGCGAAAACGGAGCGATTACCGAAAAAGAAAAGACTATTTTTTGCGCCTTTCAGTTTTCGGCAGGTGGCACCATTACCAACTATCTGTCAACGGGCGCGGCGCTCTTTTCGTTCCTGACCGTTCCCATCATTTTGCCATTGGCCGTCATCTTCGTCATGAAAGTGTTTGGCGCTAATGTCATGCGGTTGTACCTGAATAAATTCGTGAAGGAGGATCTTGACAATGGCAAATAAAACCATCACCGACGTTTTTGTTGACGGTGCCCGCAAAGGATGGAACGTTGCCATCAACAGCATGCTTCCCAATGTTCTAATGGCCTTTGTCATGATTCAATTTTTAAAAGTTACCGGCCTGCTGGACATTCTCGGTAAGGTGTTTGCACCCATTATGGCCCTCTTTGGGCTACCCGGACAGGCCGTGATGGTGCTTGTGAGCGCCTGGCTGTCGATGGGCGGCGGCGTCGGCGTCGCGGCCAGCCTATACTCCCAAGGCATTTTGAACAACAGCCATGTCACCATTTTACTGCCAGCCATTATTCTGATGGGCGCCCAAATCCAATATATGGGACGACTGCTCGGCACCGCCGGCGTCCAGTCACGGTTTTATCCGATGTTGTTCGGCATTTGTATTGTCAACGCCATGATTGCCATGCTGATTATGCGTTTATTTGCCTAATAACGCCATCCCGGCTGCTTTGCGCACAAAGCCCAAAGCAGCCTTTAACCTAAGGAGGGATTATTATGACCGATTTAGCGACAAGAGTGAAAGAAGTATGGGCCACCCTGCACGCCATGCCGGAAGTGGGCTTCGAAGAGGTGAAGACATCAGCCTACCTTGCCGAAGAGCTGCGTAAGGCTGGATATCAAGTACAAACCGGTATTGGCGGCACCGGCGTGGTCGGCGTCCTTGACAGCGGCAAACCCGGCCCGGTTTTGGCGCTCCGCGCCGATATGGACGCTCTGGGCCATATAGTTGACGGCAAGCCCTGCGCCATTCATTCCTGCGGCCATGACGCCCACTCGGCGATGGTGCTGACGGTGGCGGAAGAACTGGCCCGTAAAGGCATTGAACGGGGCAAGCTCAAAATTCTCTTCCAGCCGGCCGAAGAAAAGCTGTTTGGCGCGCTGCGGGTGATCGAAGACGGCGCCATCGACGATGTCGACATGGTGGTAGGCATCCACCTCCGCCCCATTCAGGAAGCCCGGGTCGGCCAAGCCACTCCCGCCCTCTACCACGGCGCCAGTTACATCATGGAGGCGACCATTCACGGCCTGACTGCCCACGGCGCCCGTCCGCACCTGGGCATAAATGCCATTGACGCCGCGGCGGCCGCGGTCAACGCCGTAAATGCCATCCATATGAACCCGACGATACCGGCAACGGTCAAAGTCACGAAGCTGCACGCCGGCGGCGCGGCGCTAAACGCCATTCCGGACAAGGCCGTCATGGCCCTCGACCTGCGGTCGCAGGACAACGGCCTGATGGATGACCTGATCAAGAAAACTACCCGGGCCATCGAGGCGGCCGCCGCTACCGTCGGCGCCACCGCCGAGGTAAAAGTATCAGGCGGCTGTCCGGCGGCGGAATATGACAACGATATGGTTGAACTGGCGAAAGAAGCAATTACCGACGTACTCGGCCCGGCCGGCCTGCTAGGACCCATAACCACGCCCGGCGGCGAAGACTTTCACTTCTTCGTGAAACATAAGCCGAGCATCAAAGCCGCGTATATCGGCCTTGGCGCCGATGCCGCCCCCGGCCTGCACCATCCGGAAATGAAGTTTAATCCCGATGCCCTGATTAACGGGGTAAACATCCTGCTCTACATGGTAGATAAATTAGTCGGCATTAAGGCCTAAATTTAGAACCCTCATTCAGGCTGCCTGAGTGAGGGTTTTTCCTTCGACGATTTATATAAAAACAAGGAAATCAGACATAATTTTAGAATATCATGGTAAAATAATTTTTAGGAGGTTGATGCTATGCGCGAAGTTCCCTATACCGAATATGCAACTAAAGCCATTGAAATCCTCAGCAAGGGCGCCTTTCTGACCACCGCCCACGGCGGCAAAACCAACACCATGACCATTGCCTGGGGCAACATCGGCTTTATGTGGGGCAAGCCGGTATTTACCGTCATGGTCCGTCCCTCCCGCTATACCTACCAATTAATCGAACAGAGCGGCGAGTTTACAGTCAGCATCCCCCTGCAGGACATGCAGCAGGCCCTGGCCCTGTGCGGCACTAAGTCCGGCCGGGATCTAGACAAGTTCGCCGCGGCCGGCCTCACCCTGCTCCCCGGTCAAAAAGTCGCTACCCCGATCATTGCCGGCTGTGGTCTTCACTACGAGTGCAAAATTGTCTACAAGCACCCACTGGACCCCGCCGCCCTTGACCCGGCCTACAAGGCCAAATGCTACGCCAGCGGCGACTTCCATACTCTGTACTTTGGCGAAATCGTCGCCTGCTACCGCGAAGAGTAAAATATAATACTAAACATTAACCACGGAGAACGCAGAGCGCGCGATATTTATCGCGCTAAAGTTTAAAAAATATCCCCTCCGTGTCCTCCGCGGTTCTATAAATATAACTTCAAGCGACAACCGTCGCACGCGTAGCCCTTTGCGTTCTTTGCGGCCTTAGCGGTTTAGCGCTTTGCAGGGTAAAGCGCGCACCAATAAATTTTAAGAGGTCAACCCACAAAGGTTGACCTCTTACTTCTTATTATCCGGTTATGCGTTTAGGAGTTCGCCGCAGGACGCACGGACGACCAGCTGCGGGGCAAATACTACCGTGGCCGGTTTTTTCGGCGGCTTGCCGGCCTTAATCCGTTTGATCAACACGGCCGCCGCTTTAACCCCCATATCGTAGACCGGCTGGGCAACAACGGTGATCGGCGGATCAATAAGCTCGGCCCATTCCCAGTCGTCAAAGCCGATGACCGCCATATCGCGGGGAATGGCTACCCCCAGGCGTTTAAGGGCTTTAACAATGGCCATAGTCATGAGGTTATTGGCACCGAAGATCGCCGTGGGCCGCTCACCCGGCGCTCTTGTCAGCAGCTCCCGCACCTTGGCGATAACTGTTTCCAGCTGCGTATCGGTCTCAACGAGCAGCTCCGGCCGGAAAGGAATGTTATATTCGGCCAGGGCGGCTTGATAGCCGCGTACCCGTTCCAGCCGGGGACTTACCTGGTCGCAGGGCAAAGTAAACATCGCAATGCGGCGGTGACCAAGGCCGACCAGATGGCCAATCGCCAACCGCGCTCCCAGGTCGCTGTCCACGGTAACGGTATCAAGGCCCATTTCCGGTGCTTTTCGGTCAATGAGGACGACGGGAACGCTGGCATTTACCTCTTTGACCAGGGGATTGTTGCCGCCGGTAGTATTGATAATCAGGCCGTCAATCTGTTTGGCGGTCAGCATTTCGATGTATTCGCGCTCTTTGACCGGGTCGTCGTCGGCGTTACACAAAATCAGGTTGAACCCGTGCTTTTTGCAGTGGTCCTCCACCCCGCGGATAATACTGGTGGAAAAAGGGTTAAGAATATTGGCGACAATGGCCCCCACGGTATGGGTCCGTTTCTGCTTCAGACTGCGGGCCACGGCGTTGGGGCGGTAGTCAAGTTCAGCGATGACCCGGGCGATGCGCTCCCGCGTCTCAAGGCTCATGCACTCGTAGCGCCCATTGAGATAACGGGAAATAGTGCTTTTGGATACGCCCGCCTGCTGGGCAACGTCCCGAATGGTGATCGGCATAAGTTGCTTCGGTCCCTTACCGCTGTACGCGGCCCGAACCGTCGCCGGCCATGAGCGCCTTAACTTCGCTCAAGGTTACATGGTTGTGGTCACCCTCAATGGTGTGCTTGAGGCAGGATGCGGCTACGGCAAACTCGAGGGCATCTTGGTTGGAATAGCCGTTGAGCAGGGCGTAAATCAAGCCGCCGCCGAAAGAGTCGCCACCGCCGACGCGGTCCACAATGTGGATGGCGTAATTGCGGGAGAAGTAGAATTCGCCGTCTTTATACAGCATGGCCGCCCAGTTGTTGTCCGAAGCGGAAATGCTACCGCGCAGGGTGATGGCCACGGCCTTGAAGCCAAACCGCTCCGCGAGCTGTTTGGCCACATCCTTGTAACCCTCATGGCTGAGTTTGCCGCCGATGATGTCGGTATCGGCCGCTTTAATGCCAAACACTTTCTCGGCATCCTCTTCGTTGGCAATGCAAACGTCGACATACGGCATATACTGCGCCATGACCTGGCCGGCTTTTTCGCTTGTCCAGAGGTTTTTCCGGAAGTTGAGGTCGCAGCTTACCGTCAGGCCGGCTTCCTTGGCCGCCTTTACCGCGTCCAGCACGCATTCGGCCACGTTGTCGCCCAGCGCAGGGGTAATACCGGTAAAATGGAACCAGTCAGCGCCTTCAAAAATTTTGGTCCAGTCAAAGTCTTCCCGCTTAGCTTGGGAAATGGCCGAACCGGCCCGGTCGTAAACCACCTTGGAAGCCCGCTGGGAAGCGCCCTTTTCGCAAAAGTAGATGCCCAAGCGCTTGCCGCCTTTGATCATGTAGCGGGTATCAACGCCATAGCGGCGCATTTCGTTGATGGCCGCCTGACCAATGGGGTTGTCAGGCACTTTGGTAACAAAAACGGCCTCTTCGCCGTAATTGGCCAGCGAAACGCAAACATTGGCTTCGCCGCCGCCATACACAACGTCAAAGCTGGTGGCCTGCTCAAACCGGAGATAGCCGGGAGGGGACAGCCTTAACATAATTTCGCCGAAACATACTACTTTTGCCATTGCAATACTCCTTTCGCTTTTGCATTGCGTTTGCCTTATTTTTGCCCGCGGGCTTCGCGGATTTTGGCAATGAACTGCTGGGCAATGGCCGTGATGGACTCATAGTCGCCCTTCTTGGCGCCGGCCGTAAGGTTGCCGCCTACACCAACGGCCACGCAGCCGGCCTTAATCCATTCGGCCACATTATCGAGGCTGACGCCGCCGGTCGGCATCATGGGCGCCTGGGGCAGCGGGCCCTTGACCGCTTTAACAAAGGTCGGCCCCATCGACTCGCCAGGGAAGATCTTGATAATATCCGAGCCGGCTTCCATAGCTTCCACGATTTCCTTAATCGTCATGGCGCCGGCCATAATCGGCACTTGGTAGCGGTTGCACAGCTTTACGGTCTCTACGTTGAGGGACGGGCTGACGACATACTGCGCCCCAGCCAGAATCGCCGCGCGGGCCGTCTCCGGATCGAGGACGGTGCCGGCGCCGATAATGATTTCACCCGACTTATAAGTATTGGCCAATTCCTTGATGACATCGACCGCCCCCGGGACGGTAAAAGTAATCTCAATCGCGGCCACGCCGCCTTTGATGCAGGCATCGGCGATTTTGCGCGCCTGGTCGGCGTTTTCCGCTCGGACAACGGCCACTAAGCCGGCGTCCACAATTTTTTGCAATACGGCAAGTTTCGGGATCATATGTATCCACCCTCCGTTTTTTAGTATACCGGTTTAGGAAACCGGTTTATATGTAAAAATTATATTCCCTGCCGACTTGCATTTTCCTGCCAGCAGAGAGATAATTACAAAAAATTTTTTCAATTAAGCGCCGTACGTTGTCACGGGAATAGTTATTGTGAAAATATTGCGGGTCATTTTTGAACCACAGAAAACGCGGAGGGCAACTATCTCTCCTGCCCTCCGTGGTTTCTTTTGCCGCCCGAAAACATCAGGCCGCGGTAAATCCGCGGCCTGTGCCTATTTTTAGAATACCTGTCCTTCTTTGTCTTTGCGCAGCCATTCGATAAGCACGTTTTCCCGTGTCTTCTTGACTTTCGCGAGCGCCTCCGGCGTCCAGTCATATAGGCCGGTGCCGGTCTTGGCGCCGAGGGTGCCTTTTTCCACCGCTTCTTTAAGCAGCGGCGATATTTCCGTGCTGTTGCAGAGATCGGCCAATAGATAGCTGGAGATATTGTAGAAAATATCCAGCCCGCCCAGGTCAGCGCTTTCCAGCGGACCGGTCGTGGCCAGCCGGCGGCCAAGGCTGTACTTCATGGTCGTGTCGACCGCTTCTTTGGAGGCAATGCCGCTCTCGACAATGTACAGCGCTTCGCGCAGCAGGGCGAGCTGCAGGCGGTTACCGATAAAGCCCAGGGCTTCCCGATTAAGGGCTACCGGCTTCTTGCCGATTTTCTCCATTAGCTTCCAGGTAAGGTCCACCGTTTCTTGGGCGGTGTGCTTGCCGGGAACAACCTCGACCAGCGGCACCAGATGCGGCGGGTTCCAGAAGTGGGCTACCACGAATTTGTCCTTGCGTTCAATCGCTTCGGCGATCGCCGTCGGGCTGAGACCGGAAGTATTGGTGGCAAAGATGGTGTGCGGGGCGCACAGTTTGTCCATTTTGGCAAATACTTCCCGCTTGGTTTCCAGGTTCTCGGCGATGGACTCGATGACAAAGTCGGCGCCTTCCGCCGCTTCTTCCAAAGTGGTAACGCCTTTAATACGATTAAGGATAACGGGAATGTCGGCTTCTTCGACCAGCCCGTGTTCGCGGTAGGTGGCCAGCGCCGCTTTGATACTGCTGAAGCCGCGCTCAATGCTCGCCGCCGAGCGGCCGAACATCCGCACATTATAGCCGGCCATGGCAAAGGCGAGGGCCGTACCGAACCCCATCGTGCCGGTGCCGAGGTTGCAGATATTCTTGATGTCTGCCAGTTGCATAAATTACCCTCCCAGAATTAAAGTTTAGAACGGTATGAAGGTCAGTCCCAGCAACATGATAATGCCGACGACAATCCAGGTGATAAAGGTGTAGCCGACAAAATCGCGAAACTCGAGGCCCACTACCGACATAAACGGCAGGGCCCAGAAGGGCTGGATGAGGTTCACCCAGTCGTTGCCGTAGGAATAGGCAATGACCGTCTTGGCGTGCGGCACGCCAAGCGCCGCCCCGGCCTGGATGATGTACGGCGCTTCAACCGCCCATTTGCCGCCGCCGGACGGGATAAAGTAGCCGATGACGTTGGACAAAATGGCGACAAAGGCCGGGAAGGTGGTCGGAGTGGTGAAGCTGATAATCCATTGGGCAAAAACCTCGACCAGCCCGGTGAATTTCATCATGCCGAAAATGCCGGCGTAGAAGGGGAATTGTAATAGCACGCCCCAGCAGGCCGGGGTGGCCGCCTTGACGGCCTTCATCAGGTTGGCCGGAGTACGGTGGAGAAAGATGATGAGCATGAGGAAGATGAAGTTAACCAAGTTGATGTCCAGCGATTTCTTGGCCTCAAAGAAGTGGTAATACAGATAAACAATGAACATGATGCCGATGAAGTAGGACAAAATCGGCGTGTACGTCAGCCGCTCGCTGGGCGTAGAAATGACCGCTTTGTCGTCTTTGACCACCAGGCTCTGTTCAAGCAGGTCGGGCCGCAGTTGGCGCATGGTGGCAATCATGCTTTCGTCCTTGGGCGGAAATACTTTCCAGAACATGAACATAATTGCCAGCATCACGAGGAGCAGCACCCACAGGGTGTAGGGCCGAAAGAGCGTTTCACCGACCGGGATAACGCCCATTTCCTTGACCATGAAGTGGGTCGGGGTGGCGACAAGGAGCGGCACCGAACCGGATAGGCCGACATGCCAGATCATGAAGGTCGAATAGGTAGCAGCTACCAGCAGCTTGTAGTGGACTTTGATGCCGCGCAGTTCGGCCTGCCGCGCCAGCTCCCGCGTTAACAGGGCGGCGAAAATCAGGCCGAAGCCCCAGTTGAGATAATACGAAACAGCGGAAAGAATGACACCGTACAAGTAGACCTGTTCAGCCGTGCGGGGCTGGCTGCACAGCGCGGTAAGCAGCCGGTTGCACTGCGGCGTTGTCGCCAGGGCATAGCCGGTGACGATGATTAGCGCCATCTGCATGGAAAACTCGAGCAAGATCCAGAAGCCCTTGCCCCAGGCCTGCACGACCTGATAGGGATTAGACGGGGTAAAGATAAGGGCCAGGACGAAGGTCAGCAAACTGAGGATAAGCAGGATAACATAAGAGTCCGGGACATACCGTTCGGCAAAACTGGTAATTGCTTCAATAATCCCTTTGTTCTTTTTTGGCTGATCGGACATACTTTTCCTCCTTTTGTTTTTTTTGTGGCTGGTTGCCCGTTTTTTGTATAAGCAAATTCCGTGCCAGCTTTCACAAAAGGAAAACCTATGGCCAAATCAGCCTGTTATATTTACATAAAAACTAACCTTGTGTTGTAATTGTGCGAATTGTATAATTTTTTCTCATTTCCTGAACTCTACCCTGCTTCAAGAGTGCATTTTTCTGCGCAACTGACTACTTTTTGCACACCTATTGGCCCAGTGCCGCCCGGATGGCCTTGGCGGCCCGTTTGCCAGCGCCCATGGCGCTGATGACCGTCGCCGCACCGGTAACAATATCGCCGCCGGCATAGACATTGGGCCGGGACGTCTGGCCGTGCTCGTCAACGACGATTGTCCCTTTGCGCGTAACGATAAGGCCCGGAGTCGTTTGCGGGATCAACGGATTGGGGGTGTTGCCGATGGCCATGATGACCGTATCGGCCGACAGCATAAAGTTGGAACCGGCCACCGGCACCGGGCTGCGGCGGCCTGATGCATCTGGTTCGCCCAGCTCCATCTGCAGGCATTCCAGTCCGTCCACCCACCCTTGCGCCGTACCGTTGATTTTAATCGGATTGGTAAGGAGCTTAAAGATGACGCCTTCTTCTTTGGCGTGCTCGATCTCTTCGCGGCGGGCCGGCATTTCGGCCTCAGACCGGCGGTAGACCAGCCATACCGTTTCCGCCCCCAGCCTGAGTGCCGTTCGCGCGGCATCCATCGCCACATTGCCGCCGCCGATGACCGCCGCTTTTTTGCCGATATAGACCGGGGTAGGATGCTCGGGGAAACGATAGGCCTTCATCAGGTTGACGCGGGTGAGAAATTCATTGGCCGAATAAACGCCGTTGAGGTTTTCGCCTGGAATGTTCATAAACTGGGGCGCGCCGGCGCCAGAGCCGATAAACACGGCCTGGTAGCCCTCGGCGAAAAGGTCGTCGACCGACAGCGTTTTGCCGATTACGACATTGGTTTCGATGCGTACCCCCAGGCGGCGGATATAGTCGATTTCGGCCTGGACAATGGCCTTGGGCAGCCGGAATTCGGGGATGCCATAAACCAGGACGCCGCCCGGCTGGTGCAAGGCTTCGAAAACCGTCACGGCATAGCCAGCCAGGGCAAGGTCGCCGGCGCAGGTCAGACCTGCCGGCCCTGAGCCGACAATGGCCACGCGGCGTCCGTTACGGCTGAGCGCCGGCGGCGTGCTCACGCCCGCCTGGCGCTGGGTGTCGGCGGCAAACCGTTCCAGGCGGCCAATGGCGACCGGCGCGCCTTTTTTCCCCAGAACGCAATGGCTCTCGCACTGCGTTTCCTGCGGGCAGACCCGACCACAGATGGCGGGCAGGCTGTTTTTTTCCTTAATTTTGTCGGCCGCCGCCCCATATTGTCCTTGGCGGATAAGGGCGATAAACGCGGGAATATCTACTTCCACCGGACAGCCCGTGCGGCACGGCGCTGCCTTGCACTGCAGGCAACGCGACGACTCGCGCAAGGCCTGCTCTTCCGTGTAGCCGAGCGCTACTTCGCCGAAATTGCGCACCCGCTCAGCAGCCGGCTGCTCGGGCATAGGTTGTCTCAATGCCGGCATCGGCAGCCACCTTCTTTCTGATAGGTCTGATTATCGGCGTATTTTTCCTGCTCCACATACATGCGCTGGCGAGCCATCAGGCCGGCGAAGTCGACTTGGTGTCCGTCGAATTCCGGTCCGTCGACGCAGGCAAACTTTGTCTGGCCGCCGACGCTGACGCGGCAGCCGCCGCACATGCCGGTGCCGTCCACCATGATAGGATTAAGGCTGACAATTGTTTTGACGCCGTACGGCCGGGTAGTTTCGGCCACCGCCCGCATCATGACCACCGGGCCGATGGCTATGACCTCGGCGATCGGTTCGCCGCTGTCGAGCAGTTCTTGCAGCACGTCCGTCACCAACCCGCGCCGGCCGTAAGAGCCGTCGTCGGTAGTAATATAGACCAGGTCGCTGACGGCCTTCATTTCCTGCTCCAGGATAAGCAGTTCCCGCGTGCGGGCGCCAAGGATGCTGATGACCCGGTTGCCTGCCTCTTTCATCCCCCGGGCGATTGGGTAGATGGGCGCGATGCCGATGCCGCCGCCGACGCACACGACCGTGCCCATTTTTTCAATATGGGTGGGCTTCCCCAGCGGTCCGGCCAAATCGCTTAGCGCATCGCCGGTTTCCAGTCGGCCCAGCCGCCGGGTGGTCGCGCCTACCTCTTGAAAGATGAGCGTTACCGTCCCGGCCTGCCGGTCGAAGTCGGCAATGGTCAGCGGGATGCGCTCACCGTTTTCGTCGACCCGGAGGATGACAAACTCGCCGGGCCGCGCTTTACGGGCGATGAGCGGCGCGCTCACCACCACCTGTTTCACCCCTGGTGACAGCACCTTCTTATCCAGAATGGTATACACGATAATCCCCTCATTTCTCCCGATAAAACTGGCAAGTTTTTGGAAGCGGCCAAGGTAAAGCGTATTTTGCAGGGTTTAGAACGGGATATAGGTCAAGCCGAGTAGCATGATAATGCCGACGACAATCCAGGTAATAAAGGTGTAGCCGACAAAATCGCGAAACTCGAGGCCCACTACCGACATAAACGGCAGGGCCCAGAAGGGCTGGATGAGGTTCACCCAGTCGTTGCCGTAGGAATAGGCAATGACCGTCTTGGCGTGCGGCACGCCAAGCGCCGCCCCGGCCTGGATGATGTACGGCGCTTCAACCGCCCATTTGCCGCCGCCGGACGGGATAAAGTAGCCGATGACGTTGGACAAAATGGCGACAAAGGCCGGGAAGGTGGTCGGAGTGGTGAAGCTGATAATCCATTGGGCAAAAACCTCGACCAGCCCGGTGAATTTCATCATGCCGAAAATGCCGGCGTAGAAGGGGAATTGTAATAGCACGCCCCAGCAGGCCGGGGTGGCCGCCTTGACGGCCTTCATCAGGTTGGCCGGAGTACGGTGGAGAAAGATGATGAGCATGAGGAAGATGAAGTTAACCAAGTTGATGTCCAGCGATTTCTTGGCCTCAAAGAAGTGGTAATACAGATAAACAATGAACATGATGCCGATGAAGTAGGACAAAATCGGCGTGTACGTCAGCCGTTCGCTGGGCGTGGATATGACCGCTTTGTCGTCTTTGACCACCAGGCTCTGCTCAAGCAGGTCGGGCCGCAGTTGACGCATGGTGGCGATCATGCTTTCATCCTTGGGCGGGAATACTTTCCAGAAGAGAAAGATAGCCGCCAGCATTACGAGCAGCAGTACCCACAGGGTGTAGGGCCGAAAGAGCGTTTCACCGACCGGGATAACGCCCATTTCCTTGACCATGAAGTGGGTCGGGGTGGCGACAAGGAGCGGCACCGAACCGGACAGGCCGACATGCCAGATCATGAAGGTCGAATAGGTGGCGGCTACCAGCAGCTTGTAGTGGACTTTGATGCCGCGCAGTTCGGCCTGCCGCGCCAGCTCCCGCGTTAAGAGGGCGGCAAAAATCAGGCCGAAGCCCCAGTTGAGATAATACGAAACAGCGGAAAGAATGACGCCGTACAAGTAGACCTGTTCAGCCGTGCGGGGCTGGCTGCACAGCGCGGTAAGCAGCCGGTTGCACTGCGGCGTTGTCGCCAGGGCATAGCCGGTGACGATGATTAGCGCCATCTGCATGGAAAACTCGAGCAAGATCCAGAAGCCCTTGCCCCAGGCCTGCACGACCTGATAGGGATTGGACGGGGTAAAGATAAGGGCCAGGACGAAGGTCAGCAAACTGAGGATAAGCAGGATAACATAAGAGTCCGGGACATACCGTTCGGCAAAACTGGTAATTGCTTCAATAATCCCTTTTTGCTTTTTCGGTTGTTCCACAACCATCCTCTCCTTTCTATGGTGTTTTACCTTGGCCACCCCTGACTATTATTAATGCAAGCAACGTGCCAACTTTCACAAAAATTGTCCGCCGATTGTTTGGCGTGATATCCGGCAACGCCGATAAAGCCTGTCTTATCGCCCGCTGTGGGCCTGAAAAGTATATTTTTAAGAATATGAAAAAAGCCCCTATGCTGCCCTGTGCCGAGCAGTATAGGGGACCGGTTGAACTCTTAATTACGGAAAAATTGTATAAATACTTTACACCTTGCGGGAAAACCGCCGGCAGAGCTGTGCACCATTTTTCCCATCCGGCCATTTTTTACTCAACTACGCCTTCTTCCTCGCCCTCGCGGCCTAAGCCGTATTCCTCGATCTTGTACAACAGGGCCCGACGGCTGATGTCGAGGGCCTGCGCCGTTTTCACGCGGTTGCCATGATGGGCTTTGAGCGCCCGGGCGATGACCTGCTTTTCCACTTGGTGGAGAATTTCCCGCAGCGTGCCGGTCTCGGGAATGACAATAGCCGGACTCGCGGCCGTGGTACTCAGCCCTGGCAGGTCCTGCACGCCGATTACCCCGCTGGACATGATTACCGCCCGCTCCAGCACGTTGGCCAGTTCGCGTACGTTGCCCGGCCAATGATAACGCTTAAACAGCTCCATGGCCTCCGGGGTGACATAGGGCACCTCGCGGTGGGCTTCGGCGGCAAAGCGGCGGACAAAGTAGTCAACAAACAAGGGAATGTCTTCTACCCGCTCGCGCAGCGGCGGCACATGGATAGGCACCACTTTCAGGCGATAATACAGATCTTCCCGGAACAACCCTTTATGAACCATGTCCTCCAGGTTGCGGTTGGTGGCAGCAATAATGCGCACATCAACTTTGATGGTCTCGGTGCCGCCGACCCGTTCGAACTCGCGCTCCTGCAGCACCCTGAGCAGCTTGACCTGGAGCGGCGGGGTGAGTTCCCCCACCTCGTCAAGAAAAAGCGTGCCCTGATGGGCCAGTTCAAAGCGGCCGGGTTTGCGGCCTACCGCCCCGGTAAACGCTCCTTTTTCGTAACCGAACAATTCGCTTTCCATCAGCCCTTCGGGTAAAGCGCCGCAATTTACCTTAATAAACGGTCCATCGCGGCGCGGGCTGTTGTTATGGATGGTCTTGGCAATCAGTTCCTTGCCGCTGCCGCTCTCGCCCGTAATGAGCACGGTGGCATTAGTGGGCGCGACGCGGCCCACCGCTTTGTAGACCTGCTGCATGACGGCGCTCTTGCCGATAATATTGCCGAGCTGGTATTTATTCTGCACCTCGTGGCGCAGAGCCGCAACCTCCTCGCGCAGCCGCCGCATCTGAAACGCCCGTTCCAGGACGATGCGCACCTCAGTAACATTGGACGGCTTGACCAGGTAATCAAAGGCACCCCGTTTCATGGCCTCCACCGCCGTGTCCACCGTGCCATGGGCGGTCATGAGGATGACGGCCACATCTGGGTAGTCAGCACGGATGCGCTCAAAGGCCTCCAGACCGTCCATCACCGGCATTTTTATATCCATAATGATAACGGCAGGCTTTATCTCTTTCGTTTGCTCGATTGCTTCCTGGCCGTTTTCGGCGAGAAAGGCTTCATACCCGGCGCGGCGGGCGACCTCAAACAGCAGCCGGCGTACGCTCAGTTCATCGTCCACAATCAGAACCCGATTGTTAATCGCCACAGCTTTCGCCCCCAATCGCTGGTAGTACCAGGGTAAAAGCACTGCCCTGCCCTGGCGTCGACTCTACCAAAATCCGGCCGTTCCAGTTTTCAACCAGGCGGTGGGCCACCGCCAAGCCAAGGCCGGTACCGTTTTCTTTGGTGGTAAAGAAGGGGTCAAACAGTTTGCTCATATTTTCCGGGGCAATGCCGCACCCGGTATCGGCCACGGTCAGGTGCAGCCCATCGGCCGCCTGGTTGGCGCTGACCCGGATGACGCCTTTTTGCTCAATGGCCTGAATGGCATTAAGAATGATATTCAGCAGCACCTGCTTAAGCTGCTCGCTGTCGACCAGCACCAGCGGCAGCGGCCGGTCCAGGTCGCGGATAATTTCGATGTGGCTGCGCAGCCGCTTGGTCTCTACCAGCAACAAGGTGCTTTCCACCACTTCTTTCACGTCAGTAGGTGCCACCTGGGTCGCCGCCGGGCGAGCAAAGCACAGCAGCTGTTCAATGAGCCGGTCAAGGCGTTCGGTCTCGCGGACAATAATATCGCTGTATTCGGCCTGTTCCGCCGGAGTTATATCTTCTTTAAGAAGCTGGGCAAAGCCTTTTACGGCCATGAGCGGATTGCGGATTTCATGGGCCAGGCCGGCCGCCACCTCGCCGATGGCCGCTAGCCGCTCAGCCCGCTGGACCTGCGCTTCCAATTTTTTGCGTTCGGCCAGTTCCCTCGCCATCTCGTTGATGGCGGCGGCAATTTCCCCCACCTCGCCGCCGGCAACGGGGACAGGTTCACTTAGGTCGTGCTTGAGCCGGAGCACACCGATCTTGAAGGCTTCGATGTCGCTGCCCAGCCGTTTTACCACATAGGCCACACCGCTAATTCCCAGCAGCAGGCCAAACAATACCGTAAGGTAGATATGCCGCTTCATAGCGCCGATTTGGGCGGCGATGTCGGCCGTCAGTTCATTGGCCCAAATGTAGCCGATCACCCGTCCGCCGCGGATGATGGGATGCATGGCATTCATAATCGCGCCCCGCACTTGTTCGCCTTCATGGACGCGCGGTACGCCGGTCGCCATGACCAGCCGGCCTTCATGGCTGGCGCCGATGGCCAGGCCCACTTTATCGGCATAGACCGCACTGGGGCCATAAGTAATGATGGCGTCCAAATCGCGGGAATAGTAGCCTACGCCAATGCCCGGATAGGCCCGGGCTACCTCATCGGTAAACTTGGCCAGCTCCCGGTTCAAAATAGCGATTTTGTCCTCGCGGCTGGCGTTTTGCGCCCCATAGCGGCGCAAAATATCTTCATAGTCACCGGTTAAGTGCAAATCAAGTAGGCGGGCAGCGCCAAACAGTTTTTGCTGTTTTTCCGCAACGAGCGCATCTTCGGCGCTAACCATCATGAAATAGCCGGCGCCGATGATCGGCAGGGCGACGACGATAACCATTAACAGGAGGAGTTTACTGCGCAGACTGGTCGGGCGCACCGTCAAGCCTCCTTTCCGCTCGTACAACCCTTCACTTATTACCTTATCACAAACTGACATCAGGTCAAGAGATTGAACAAAAGCGCCAGCGTGTCTTTTTGATAAAACCGCGAAGGTCGCTAAGGACGCAAAGGGCTACGCGCGACAATTGTCGCACTTGAATTTAATATTTTAGAACCGCGAAGGACGCGGAGGGTATTTTTACTTTAGCGCGATGAAATCGCGCTCTCTGCGCTCTCCGTGGTTAAACTTCAATGTTTTCATGTTTTATGATACCGCTTCGGCAACAAAGAAAAAGCCGCCCTCCCCTGGGCAGCTTTTTCTTTCACATTTTCCCTTTAACCCAAATCCTTCACCAAATCGCGCACCGCGGCCGCAAACAGCATGGTATCGGCGCCCACCGCCAGCATATCTGCGCCGGCTTCGCGCCAATACCGGGCATCGGCGGCTTTGGCGCAGAAAATACCCACCCGCACGTCGGCAGCCTTGGCCCGGTCGATAATGCCGTGAATCGTTCGGCGAAACTCGCTATTTTCGAATTGGCCGGCAAGACCCATGGACTGGGAAAGATCGGCCGGACCGATAAACACGGCATCGACCCCGTCCACGGCAAGAATAGCGTCTAAATTCCGCACGGCCGCCATACTTTCCACTTGAACAATTACCATGGTGTTGTCATTGGCCGCCTGGATATATTCACCTAGCGGCACAAAGCCGTAGCGTGCCGCCCGCACAATCCCGGCCATGCCGCGCTCGCCCTGCGGCCCATATTTAGCCGCCCGCACTGCCGACTCCGCCTCGGCGGCGCTATTGACCTGAGGGATCAAGAGTGCCTGGGCCCCGACGTCCAGGGCGCGCAAAATATAGGCAGGGTAATTGGCCAGGACGCGGACAACGGGCGTGATGCCGGCCAGCTCGGCGGCCCGTACCAAGTGCTGCACCTGTAGACTGTCATTAGGCGTATGTTCGGTATCAATAATGACAAAGTCCAGGCCGGCGTAGCCCATAATTTCCACCAGGGCGGGCTCGCCGGTAAACAGGAAAGACCCGGCCGCTGGCTGACCAGCCGCCAGTTTGGTTTTCAGCCTGTTGACAGGAAAATTCGGTCGGCTCATTTATACCACCCTTTATTGGTTTTTTCCCTCTAGTATTGGCGGCCCAGGGTGTAAAATCCTGCCACAGGACATAACTAATCTATCTTTACTTTGACGCCTTTATACAACATGGCCACCCCGGCGGCGGCCAATAGCTCTACCGCCGCCGCCACCTGTTCATCGGCTACGACCGCAGCCAGCCCCTCGCAAGAGCCGGACAGGGCCCGCGGCACGGGAATAAGGCGAACGCTCAAGCCCCGCTGGCCAAGTAGTTTCTCCGCCCGAAAAGCATGGGCGACAGAGGGGAAAGTGATAACCGTCTGCTCCATGGTCTTACTCCCGGCAAATACGGATGGTATATTCGCCCGCGCGCTCCTGGCAGTCAACTTTATAGCCCTGCGACTTGGCAAAGCGCAGGATGTTTTCTTTCGGCGGCATATCGTCGACCAGAACAGTGACCACCTTGCTGTCTCGCAAAGCATCACGGGTTTTGATGAGGGGAATGGGACAGCTCAAACCCCGCAGGTCCAATACTTTGTCCATTCTCTACACTCCTTCCACGGCAACTGCCTGTTTTTCACGATACATCCAGCCAATGACGGCCGTGACGGCTAAGGCAATGCTAACAGCGACCTGCCCGTTAAAGGCCACACCGGCCGGTGAAGCGGCCGTGTTCAGCGTATGGGCAATACCCGCCCCGACCAGCATGCCAAGTACGCAGATCATGGCATCAGTATTGCCTTCGCCGGCCATAATGAGCTGGCGCAGCGGACAGCCGCCGGCCAGCGTCGCCGCCAGGCCGGTAACAAACAGGCCGAGGAAATTCCAGATATGCATGGTATGGGCTAACGGCTGGTTAATAAAGCCCAGCTTAAAAAAGCCGAAATACATATTGCCGGCTAAAGCGGCGAGAAACATAACGCCGTAAATTTTCAAGAGGTAGGTGTCGCCTACTAGTAAAAAATCGCGGATACCGCCGCTCAGACACATCCGCGTGCGCCAGGCGAGCGCTCCGGCTGCCAGTCCCGCCGCCAGGCTGGCCCAAACCGGCGCGTGCAATGAACCAGGGCCTTTGGCGCTAAAATTAAGCAGCGGCGACTTAACCAGGACAGCCAAAACTAAACCTAACGCCACGGCTGCCGCCAGATAACCGGCCAAACTGCCGGCGGCGCTGTGCAGACGGGCCCGGCCCAGGTTAAAGCCCTGTTTGAGGAAATAAATACCGGCGCCAATGCCAGCGGCGAAGCCGGCCAACCCGGTAATACCGTTAAGGTCGCCGGCCGCCAGCCGCAAGATGGCCCGCAGCGGACAGCCAAGAAACACTAAGGCGCCTATCATCATTGTCATCCCCAGGATAAACCGTACCATCGGCCGCGACCCACCCCGCGGCCGGAACTGGCCGGATGCTTTGGCCATGCCGAAGGCGCCCAACACCCAACCCAGAACCTCCGGCCGGGCATACTGCAGCGTTGCGGCTTGGTGAATACCGAGCGCCCCGGCAATGTCCCGCAGGTGGCAGGCGGCGCAAAACCCATAGTTGCCGGGATTGCCCAGCTTAACGAGCAAAACGGCGCCAAGGCCGAAGACCACCCCGGTCGCAAGCATGAGTGCAATGTTCATACATCACTCCCCCTTCTCCATATGCAAAATTTATTATAAATAAAGATTTATTCAATACCTGGATAAATATTCCTGCCGGTTATGCCGGTAGGAAGTTTTTTCAGCAATGTGGAACCTTAATTATGAGGTGTTTTGCATGTCGTATCTGCAGGCATTGTCGGTCTTCTGCGCCGTGGCGGAAGAAGGCAGTTTCACCGCCGCCGCCAAACGGCTCGGCCTGACCCAGCCAACCGTTTCGTTTCATATTGACAACCTGGAAAAAAATTTTGGCTGCCCGCTGTTTATGCGGACAGCCAAAGGCGTGGAACTGACCGTCTACGGCCAGACGCTTTATGAAAATTCGCGCCGCGTTAATGCTATCCTCGAAGAAGCGCAAAACCAGATCAAGGCCCTGGTGGCCGGCACGAGCGGCCATATCCCGGTCGGGGCAAGCACCATCCCTGGCGAATACATCCTGCCCGGCCTGACGGCCGCCTTTTTGCGCCACCATCCTGGTGTCAAAGTCTCGATTACGACCGGTGACAGTCAGACCATCTTGACCGCCTATTTTAGCGGCCATTTTCCCATCGCCGTTGTCGGCGCCAAGCCGGACGACCCCACCGCCCAGCCCCTGTGGCAGGACGAACTGGTGCTGGTGGTCCACCCCGCTCTGCTCGCGGAAATCCACCTCCCCGACCTCGCGGCACTGGCAAACCTGCCCCTTATCTTACGCAAGGCGCCCTCGGGCTCACGCCACACGTTGCTGGCGGCGCTGACCGCTAGCGGCATCGACGTGGAACGGCTTAAAGTCTCGCTGGAAGTTACCGGCAACGCCGCCCTCAAACAGGCCGTCCTGCATAAGGCCGGCGCTGGCTTTCTCTCGCGCTGGGCCGTCCAGGCCGAAGTAGCAACCGGCCGGCTGGCCATTCTCCCCGTGCCAGGGCTGCGCATCACCCGCACCTTCTACGGACTATGCAATCCAGCCCTCATGCCCGCCGCCGTCAGCCTCTACTGGCAAACCCTTGTCAACAGCGCCGGCATGCAAGTCGGGAGCATGCCTGAGTGACCTGCCCCCTATGTGACTCCTTAGTAATAACAGCCATAACTATCATTCCTTCCCCGTTTATTTACATATATTTACATTGCAAGCAAATCGACAAACCCAAAATCCGGCGCCAGCAGCCGTTTTGCCGACCTGACCTCCGCCTGGCGGAAAACCAGCCCGCCCAGCACCCCGGCCTGGCGGATGTCGCCAAGGCACAGCACCCCGCGGACGATTTTGTCGCGGATGACGAGCTTTTTGTAATTATCTCCCCGGGCGGCAACGAGAATGTCGTCGCCAGGACCGCCTTCGACGTCGCCGACCGCAATAAGCGGCAGGCCCGCTACTTCCACCGCGTTCATCGCCGGAACCGGCGTATAGGCCGTTTTGCGGCCGGCCATGTTGCGGGCGGCAACTTGCCCCTGCTCCACTGCTACCGGCCAGAGAGCCGGGATGCTATACCCCCCGGTCAGGTCCGGCACTTCGGCAACATCGCCGGCAGCATAAATGTCAGGCAGCGACGTCTGGAGAAAACGGTCAACGACAATGCCGCGGCGCACTTTGAGTCCGGCCTGCGCGGCCAGCCCGGCGTCAGGCCGGACGCCAACCGCCACCACCGCCAGCTCGCAGGCCAGCGTTTGACCGGCCACTTTCACCCCGGTAATGGCGCCGTCCTCAGTCACGATGCCTTCCACCACCGTCCCGGTCATGACTGCAACGCCCTTTTCCGCTATGCGGCGCGCCACAATTTCGGCCGCCGCCGCGTCCACCTGGCGGGGCAAAACGCGCGGCAGCTTTTCGACAAGGGTAACGGTCAGCCCCCGCGCCGCAAGGGCCAGGGCCGTCTTGACGCCGATCAGGCCGGCGCCAATGACCACGGCAGCGCGCGCCCTGGCGGCAGCCCGGATAATGGCCTCCGCCTGGGCCATCGTCCAGAGGGTATAAACTCCTTTCGCCTCCAGGCCAGCGATAGGCGGCAGGACCGGCGCCGATCCCGTCGCCACCAGCAGTTTCTCATATTCCAGACATTCGCCGCCGGCCAGCCGAACGATTTTCTTGTCCGGCATTATCGCCGTGACCGTCTCCCCCATCCGGCAGGTTATCCCCAGTTCGGCAAACCGTTCATGGGTCTGCAGCACCGCGGCCGACGGCGGGTAATACCCGGCGATAATGTCGGGCAGGTCGACGCGGCTGTAAAAATAATCGGTTTCCCTGGTTATTACCGTTATCGCCTTTTTCCCGTCCAGCCGCCGCAAGGTATTGGCGGCAGCCGTTCCGGCCGCCCCCTGACCAATTATGACATACATCCCTATCGCCTCCGGTCGTTATTGGGCGGCGGCAACTTCGGCCAACGCCTGCGGCAGTTGCCGTAAATCGGTCAAGGGCAGCAGCCGCTCCTCACCGTAAAGGCCGCTGACCTCCGCCGCTTCGCCCAGGCCCAGGAAAGTAACAATGCCTTGTCCGGCAAAACCGACGGCCGTAGCCAAAACTTTGCCATGGGTAACCTCCGGCATAACGGCAGTCACCGGAATACCGCTCGCTTGCAACGCCCCAGCCAAACGCAGAAACTCGCCGGCGTCATGACAGGAACCAATCGAAAGAACCGCCGGGACACCGTGCGGCAGTACCGACCGCAGGGCCTCGCCTTCAGCGGCGTCCGGACGGCACAGTCCGGCTTTGGCCAAAGCCACCCCGGCGCAGCCGCCGGTAACAACCAAGTAGTCGTCGGCGAGCAGTTCTTGCGCCAACTGGACAATCGCCGCATCCTGGGTAGCGGCTAACTGACCGCAGCCGCCGAGGTAGATAGCCCCACGGACAATCCCCTGGCCATAACCTTTCACCAGGCCGGCCGCTACCGCCGCGCTGTTAGCCGTAAAGCCCGCCTGGACGGCGGCTGACGCTGCGGGAATATCAACACTACGACCATTGCGGCGACGGAAAGCTTCTTGCGCCATGGCGATAGCCTGCGCAGCAGCCTGGGCATCCCGGAGAGCCGCAGCCTTCACCACCGGCACGTTAAGCTGCTCGGCCAAGGACAACGTCGCCGGCATTACGCACTGAGAGCCAATGATCAACAGGTCAACGGCGCCAGTTAACAGCGGCGTTTCCTGGGACTGGTAATTGGTAAGGGCCGGCAAATGATGAGGAGCGCCCAGCTCATTGCCGCACATGGCAACTATATTGACCGTCCCAGAGCGTTCTGCCGCCTGAACGAGTAACTCAACCACTTGGGGCGCAATATGACCGTGCAGGACAATGTTGGGCATCTCGGCTTTGAGCGTTCCCAGACCGGCCTGGGTGACCCCCGGTGCTGCCTGATCGCACATGCGCTCCTTCACTTCGGCGATTGCCGCGAGCGCTTGGACGGCGGCCCGCCCGGCCGCCGCCAGCCGCTCCGTACCGGCAGTGGGCGCCAGCATGTCATCGCCAGAACACACTACCGCTTCCCACATATCCTGGCTAACAGGAGCGCCAAATTCGGCGGCCAGTTGCACAAGGCCGGCCGCGCCGTCCGTCACTTTCCGCAGAAAATAGCCTGCCGCCAGTTCCTTTTGGCCCCGGCCGCAGATGGTGCGCTGCTCGACCGTGGCAAAGGGATTAACGCGGCACGGGCCGTCATAGCAGTCGCTGCAGCAAATACTCAGCCGGCCGAACCCGCATTGGGGCTGCATGGCTTCGGCCCGGTCCCAGGTAAGTTCGGTCTGACTGCGGTACGCTTTTATAATCATTTGGTTAACCGCCGCATCGGCTGATTTCTTGCGCACTTGTTTCATCGTCTACTCATCCTCCCGCACGAAATCTAGGCTGACAACATTCGTCCGACCCACGCCCGGCGCTTGTTTAACAAAGACGGCAATGCGGCCGCGCCTGGCCGCCAGCGCTTTCTCATACGCCGCCTCATCCCCGTAATAAAGCGCGCCGGTAGGGCAAGAAGCCACACAGGCCGGCTCCTCCATATCCACGCAGGCGTCGCACTTGTGAGCTACCTTGTATGCAGGTAGCGGCGTCACCGCCCCGAACGGGCAGACCATGACGCACATCCAGCAGCCCCGGCATTGGGACTGATCAACATAAACCGTTTGCCACTCGTCACTGCGCCGCATCGCGCCGGACGGACAGGCTTTCAGACAGGCCGCGTCCTGACAGTGCCGGCACTGGAGCGGGAAACTGGCCCCGGTCGGCCCGGATACCTCTACCCGCGCTACCGGTTTGGGATTTTCCCGGACGGCCCCGACCAGTGTTTTGGCGACTGAATTCCGTTCCACGGCGCATTGCAGTTCACAGGTTTTGCAACCCAGGCATTTATCACGGTCAACCCATATCCGTTTCATACCATCCACCGTCCTTTACCGCCTGTCGGCCGGTTAGGCAATCCTAACCCCCCACAGGCATAAAATTTCTTCAAGCATGGCGGCGGCCCGGCTCGGGTTAAACACGCCGCACTGGCACGGTTTGGCCAGTTCTTCGGCCGCTTCCCGGACAGTGCGCCGGCCGGCCTTGATATCCTCGATCATTTTCTTTACCAGACTGAACGCGACCATCCCGTGGCCGCACATCGTCGTAAAGCGCAGGATATCCTCGTCGGGCAGCCGTTCGGTCTTACCCCAGATACCAAGCGACGTCTCGCAGGTATGGCGGTCGACGCCCGCCTGGCGGCAGCATTCGTGCACGTCGTCGAGCAGTCCGGAAATAATGACCGACACACCCAGGTCGGCTTCCTTGACCGCCTTGAGGGCTTTAATCAGCGCCTCCCGGTTGTCAAACACGCCGTGGACAATGGAAGTGTCCTTGGTATTGCCGATGATAGTTTCCGGAGAAGTAATAAAAGAATTGCCGGTTTTCATGTCGCCAAGGTTCACCGGATTAAACTGGCGGATAATCTCAAGAAAACGCTGCAGTTTGACATGAGACCCCGCTTCGTTGATTCCTTTGGCCGACATGGCAAAGATGACATAATCGTTTTTCAGACTGTCGGTTGTGCCGCGCCGGTGCAATGTATGGCTCATTGCCGCACCTCCTCCACAAACAGGGGTCTGCCCAGCCCCACGTTGGTCTTGCCGTTGGGCGTGGGCTGCACCCCGGCCGCTTGCGCCAACTCAAAGGCCGGCAGCGTGTCGCCGGGGTGGACCTTGCAGGTCAGGTCGAAACTGCACACGGTATTGATCTTTTTGGCAACTCTCCGGACCGCGTCAATGACCTCCGGTACGCGCGCCAGCGGCACCGTCATTTCGATAATGGCCGACAGCACCTTTTCGTCCATTACTTCCGGATGCATTTTGCCGGTCTTCTTATCGACCATCAGGCTGGTAAGGGGGTTTTTCGGTTCAAACGTGATATCGCCCAGGGCAGCAATGGCCATGGCCACTTTTTCAATGTCAGTAAACCGCGCCCCCATGCCCGGCCGGCCCATTTCCACGGCCATGCCGGCCTCGCCCCACTTAAAGCGGCCGGTAACATCGTTGGTTTTCATTTCTTCGGTGCCCCGTCCGGGAATACGCGTCTCCTTGTGCTCTACCAGGGGATTGCTGAACGTGCCGCGCACCGACCGGGGCCACTGCGGCACTGGTTCGTAGAGCGCATCGCCCGGGCAGACTTGGGCGCGGAAACACACGCCACAGTCTACGCATTCGTGCTGGTCAACCTCGGCCACCACCCGGCCGCGGTCGTCGCGGGTAAAGCGGATCGCCCCCATCGTGCAGTACGCCCGACAACGTCCGCAACCCAAACACTTTGTCTCGTCGACTTTCACCGCTTGCGTCTCCTTTCTTCGCTTGTTATGGAAAATTTACCGCTCCACTACAGAAAGCAAATTTCATGCCAATATTAGCAATTTTGCGAAAAAGAAAAATACAGGCCGCCGTGCCTGTATTTACAATCATTGTTAATTTATTCACTTTCCCGGGCGGCGTTCGAGGGACGCACCAGGGCCCACCCTATTATTTCATTTGTTGCAATTGTTTCAAATAGCTATTCCCCTACCTGGTATTGCTTAAGGCGCCGCCACAGCGTCGTCCGGCTGATGCCAAGCCTGGCCGCGGCCCGGCCGTAATGGTAGTCCGCTTCTTCCAACGCTTTTAGCAGGATGGCCCGGTTAAGGTCCACATCATTGGCTCCGGCAAGCGCCGCGGCCGGCTCAGCCGTCTCGTTTATCGCCTTTCTCCTGCCTGTCTCCCCGGTAAGGACAGCCGCAATGTCGCGCGCCCCGATAACCGGACCGCTGGCCAAGACCGCCAGCCGCTCGGCAATATTACGCAATTCCCGCACATTGCCCGGCCAGTGATACCGGCGGAGCATCGCCTGGGCGTCAGGGCCGATTTCCTTGACCGGCCGGTTGGACCGCAGACAATATAGCTTGAGGAAATGCTGCATGAGAGGGATAATATCCTCCTGCCGCTCCCTAAGCGGCGGAAGGACCAGTTTCAGCACGTCCACCCGGTAATAAAGGTCCTGGCGGAACAGGCCGGCCTGCATCATTTGGTACAGGTCGCGGTTGGTCGCGGCAATAATGCGGACATCGACCGGAATGACCCGGTCGTCGCCAAGGCGCATAATTTCCCGTTCCTGCAGGACCCTGAGCAGCCGTCCCTGCAGTTTGGGGGAGATTTCCGAGATTTCATCGAGAAAAATCGTGCCGCCGTGGGCCAGTTCAAACAAGCCCATCTTGCCGCCGCGCGCCGCGCCGGTAAATGCGCCTTCGGCGTAGCCGAACAGTTCGCTTTCCAGCAGGTTTTCCGGCAAAGCGGCGCAGTTGACCGCTACGAACGGCCCCTTGCGGCGGCTGCTGGCGTTATGAATGCTCTGGGCGAAAATCTCCTTACCCGTTCCCGTTTCACCGGTGATTAATACATTGGAGTTTACCTTGCTGAACTCGCGAGCGATGGCGATTGTCTGGCGGATGGCCGGGCTGTCGCCCAGGATATCGTCAAACGTCAACCGGGCGACAAGACCGCGCTTATAAATTTTCTGCCTGATTTTTCCCTCCAGAGCTTGAATGTCGGCTACCGGCTGAAAGGTGGCCACCGCCCCGACCGCCTGGCCCCTGATAATGATAGGCACCCGGTTGACGGCCACTTGCTGTCCGTTCACCGTTTCGACCTCGCCAAGCTCGGCCCGACCGGACGCCAGCACCCGGCTCAAGCCCAGCTGGGGCAACAGCTTGTCAACAGCCAAGCCGACCGCCTCTCCGGACAAGCCGGTTATTTTCATGGCGGCGGCATTCACCAAATTAATGGCGCCGGCGGCATCCACCGTAATAATGCCCTCGGTCGAATAGTCGAGAATGGTGCGGAATTGTTCGCTGCGCTCCTGCTCCTGGCGTCGCACACGGGCGACCCGTTTCGCTTCCCGCAGGGCATGATAGATCGCTTCCCGGCCGGTTTCGATAAACACGGTTTTAAGCCCCAGACGTTCGGCAATCTGCGTCGACATTACCCCGCCGATGACAATATCGACCCCGCTATTTTTAATGTTCCGGATGCTCTGTTCGGCGTCATCCTCCTCCCGGACCTCGACCACCGCCAGCTTGATGTCCATAATATCTTCGATGCTTTTGGCTCCGTAAATCATGTCCTGGGAACCGACAATCGCGATCTTGGTGGCGGCAAAGCGTTGTTGGCAGGCTTTGACGGCCCGCAGAATATCATAACCGCTTACCGGCATATCGACAACCGGCGTATCGCCCATCAGCCGCTTCAAGGCAGCGGCCGTCACCCCGCGGGCCACAACAACGTCAGTGCTGAAGTCCCGCCGCCGGGCAATCTCCCGTACCCCGGTAGCGAAAATAATATCCAGCTCCCAGCCCGGATCATTCTGTTCCTGAAACGTCCGTTCCACGACCGCCTGCATTTGGGAATATGGTATTATAACCGTTATCTTGCCCACGCTCTCCCCTCCGCTTAGAAAAAAGCCCCCGCAGGGGCTTTTGTCGCACCACAGACGACCATCGGGATAGCCCGCCGCAGCCGGGCAGAGTGGCAGGCCGAGACTTAATCCGTCGCGGCCGTACGGCGCCGCTCGGCCCATTCCCGCAGCTTAAGCACATAGTTTTCCGCAAAGGCGGCCAGGTCCTGGCCGTGATCGGCCGCATCGGCCGGCGTAAGAGTAGTAATGGCCATGTCGTCATAGTAGACGGTCATGTTGGTACCGTCGCTGGTCAAATAGAAGTAGTCGCCAGACAAATTAGGATAGTGTTGAGCCACCTGATAGAGAGCGCCAGCGGTGAAATAGGCGCGGTATATCGGTTTATAGTTATTGTAGGCACTGAAAAAAGCCGGCAGCTGCCATGTGCCGTCCACGACCTGGGCGCTTTTGCCGCTGACGATGACCTGAGGCCGGATATTGTCTTTTTTTATGTACGCTTGCAGTCGCCCCAGCCGTGCTTCCGGCTCGGGGTGAGACGAAAAGATGCCATAACTGGGTTTATTCTCCAAGTCAGCCAGTTTTTGCATGGCCATGATCATGCTGTAGGGGTTGTAGCCCGCCCGCGTACTATAAAGATAACCGAGATAGTCGGCCTCACGCTCGTCGTCGCGACTGTACCCGGCCATAATCGCGTTATAGGCCAAATTTTGCAAAAGTGCTGCCCGATCACCCAGCACGGCGCCGAAAATCAGGCTTACCGCCAGGCTCTTTTCCATCTGGCGCACGCTGTGCCGCTTGACGACGTGTCCAAGCTCATGGCCCAGAACACCGGCCAACTCTTCGTCGGACGGCATATAGTCTACCAGACCCTTAAACACGTAAATAAAACCGCCCGGCAGGGACAAGGCATTGACTTCCTTGGAATTTAACACCTTAAAGGTATATGGCAGTTCTTTGCGGTCACACACTTCTACCAGGCGGGCGCCAATGCGGGCAACCCGCTCCTGTAAGGCCGGGTCGTCGACCAGGCCGTATTTTTTTTCCAAATCCTTGGCCACATCGCGGCCGATCGATATTTCTTCCTTGGTACTGATAAGCGCTGCTTCGGCCGGCGCCGGCCCCGCCAGGACAAACACCAAGGCCAGCATAAGGACAACCGCGCTCACGCGTCTTATTAACAAACCGCAAAGGACGCTAAGGTCGCACCAGATAATTTGCCGCTTCAGGCGAAACATTTCTTTCCCTCCTCCGCTGTGGGATAAATTCGCCTTTCGCTATAGCAAATCCTGCCGCCGCTGCCGTTCTGTTCCATTTGCTGTATAAAGACAGCAAATGTGGGTACTTTATACTTGGGATTCTTTTGGAGAAAGGAAGACAGAACGTGACCAGTCAACGCATCCTAGCGGCCGGTGGACTGCTGCTTTTTCTGCTCAGTACGGCTTACAGCGTTTATTATGACGTTTTTCTCCGGCAAGAACTGCATTTAGCGCTTCTATACAACCTGGACATGGCGCTCAATATGGCGACCAAAGGCGACCTTGCCATGGCCGGCGCCTTTGCCCGCGACTACGCCTGGTTCGCCCAGGCCGCGTACTATCATGCCCGTATCCCCGTGCATCTGGCGGCGGCCGGGGCCATGACCGCCACGGTGCTCTGGCTGGCCGGCAAACTGGATGTGAGCGAACGCATGAAGCGCGTGCTGTCACTTTTCCTCGTCGCCGGCGGCCTGGTCCTGGCCGCCGGTGACTGGCTGCAGGCCAGTGGCAGGTTGCCAATTGGCCGCTACCTTGTTCTCACCGGCTACGCCTGGCTGCTGCTTGGGCTTTTAGGCTATACGCTCTACGCTGCCCTCTTTGCCTGGCTAAGCGCCGCACCCAAACCACGCCGGAGACCAAAGTCATGCTGACCCGCCGCGCGTTTCTCAAATTATGCAGCAGCGCCGCCCTTTCCCTTAGCCTGACCGAACAACTCTACCCCCTGGTACAGGAAGTTTACGCCGCAAAACCGTCAGCCAAGCCCCCGGTCATCTGGCTGGAGCTGGGCGGCTGCACCGGCAACTCCATTTCGTTGGATAACGCCGTCAATCCCACCTTGTACCAGCTTTTGTTCGACATGATTGACCTCCGCTACCACTGGCTGCTCAACGCCGCCCAAGGGGCGCCGGTCATTGACCTTTTGTACGATACGGTAGAGCGGGAAGCAGGCAACTTTTGGCTTATCGTAGAAGGCGCCGTCATGACGGCGGCGGACGGCAAGTTTGATATTCTCTTCATCGACCGGCGGGACCAGGCTGTCACCGGCCTGGCGGCGGTGCGCGCAATGGCCCCCAAGGCCAAATACATCATAGCCGTAGGCGATTGCGCCTGCTATGGCGGTCCCTCCGCCGCCTACCCTAATCCGGGCGGTGCTAAGGGAGTGGGGAAAGTAGTCAGTCAGACCGTCATCAATATCCCGGGCTGCCCGGCCCACCCCGACTGGATAACCGGTACGCTTACCCACCTGTTACTATACGGTATGCCCCAGCTGGACGCTTATAACCGACCAAAAATGTTTTTTGGCAAAACCGTTCACGAGCTGTGCCAGCGGCGGCAGCAGTTTGAAGACGGCATTTTCGCCGACTTTCCCGGCGATGACGGCTGCCTTTACAAAGTAGGCTGCAAGGGACCGGTCACCCATGCTGACTGTCCGCTGCGCCAGTGGAACCATTATGTCAACTGGCCGGTCAAAGCCGGCACGCCGTGCATCGGCTGCGCCAGTCCCTATTTCCCTGACGGCTTAATGCCCTTTTACAACTACCTGCCCGATATCCGCACGCCGGCAGTAACCATCAGCGCCGCCAAAACCGGCGCCGCCGTGGCTGCCCTCGGCGCGGGCGCAGTGGGCACCCATTTGGCGGCCAGCATTTTTGCCCGCCGCATCCACAAACATTTTGTCGAGGGCACCAAGCCGAGCGACCCGACGCCACCGGAGAGCCTAGAACAAGTCAAGCAGGAACTGGACGACCTTATTCGCCAGCAAAACGCCCTCCTGGCGGAAACCAAAAAATTGGAAAGCTATCGCGCCACCAGGCGCCGCAAGTCGTTTTTGCGGCGGCTGGCCGACTTCTGGCGCACCGAGGACAAGGACGGAAAGGGGCGGTAACATGACCGTCAAAACGTTGTTTCCTGTCACCCGCATCCACGAGCCCATTCGTGTGGAAGTGGACGTCCAGGGCGGCCGCGTAGTCGACGCCTGGATTGGCGCTTGTCTGTTTCGCGGCGTGGAGCTCATGCTCACCGGTCGCGACGTGCGCGATGCCCCGCTGTTTGTTCAGCGTATCTGCGGCATCTGCTCCAGCGCCCATGCCGTTGCGGCCGCCCAGGCGCTGGCCAGCGCCTGCCGCGTCCAGCCCACGCCGGCCGGCCAGTATCTCATCAACCTGCTGATGGCCGCCGATTTTCTGCAAAACCACCTGCGCCATTTTTACCTGCTGGTCCTGCCCGACTATGTGACCGGGCCGGACAGCGCCCCGTTTTTCCCCCGCACCAAGGGCGACTTTCGCTTGCCCAAAAAGCTCAACGACGAACTGTTCGGCCATGTCCGCCCCGCCCTCGACCTGGCCGCCCGCGCACATGAAATGATGGCATTGTTTGGTGCCAAAGCCCCCCACCAACAAACCATCATGCCTACCGGCGTGACCGAACGGGCGAATGCCGAGCGGCTGATGGCCTATGGTGCCATTTTGCAAGAAATCAAGGAATGGGTGGAAAAAGTCTACCTTGCGGACGTACTGACCATCGCCGAGTACTATCAAGACTATTTCACCATCGGCCGGGGCTATGGTCATTTCCTGTCGTACGGCGGGTTTCCCGAGCCGGGCACCGGCCAGCCTGCCTTTCCCGTCGGCCTGGTGGAGAACGGCGGCCTCCCCCAACCGCTTGACCTCACCCGCATCACCGAGCACATTCACCATGGCTGGTATCAGGACGATCAGGAAAGCCGTCACCCTATCGAGGGCCGCACCGCAGCCGCCCCGGACAAGTCAGCGGCCTACTCGTGGTGCAAGGCGCCGCGCTATGGCCGTCTGCCGGCCGAGACCGGACCGCTGGCTAGGGCATGGATCAGCGGTGAGTACCGGCGCGGCATCTCGGTCATGGACCGCCTGATCGCCCGGGCCCGCGAGGCGCTCAAAATCTGCCGGCTGGCCCAGGAATGGCTGGCGCGGATAGCTCCCGGCGCGCCCACGCTGGCGCCCTATACCCTGCCACCCCGCGGCGAAGGCGTCGGCCTTCTGGAAGCTATGCGCGGCGCGCTGGGCCACTGGCTGCGCTTTGAAGAAGGCAAAATCAGCCACTACCAGATTGTCACGCCAACAGCCTGGAATTTCTCGCCCCGGGACAATCTGGGCCAGCGCGGCCCGGTCGAGGAGGCCCTCATCGGCACCCCCATCGCCGCTCCCGAAAGTCTGATTGAAGTGGGGCGCGTCATCCGCTCCTTCGACCCCTGTTTCACCTGCGCCGCCCACCTCATCAGCGCCCCCCTTCGCCAGCACCTGCGCCAGGCTGGCTGCATCCCTGACCGGCGCCCGGCAGGCAAAATCCTGACAGACCTAGGCGGTTTCCCCCAATAGGTCCAGCCCCTCTTCCTGCATCGGCATCTTCGGCCGAATAAAAGCCCTCTTCCGGCGCGGTCATATCCCGCAGCACATAGGTCAAAATCTCTTCGGCTACCGCCACGTTATTGATTCAGCATCCGCAGAAGAAATTCCAGAAGGGAGAATAACACATTGTTCGACTATACGGTGACTTCGCAAAAAAGTTTTCAAGAGGCGATTGATAGTTTAAAAGAGGCACTGATCTCAATAAAGTTTGGTGTTTTATGGGAACTTGATGTACCCGGTAAGCTCCAGGAAAAAGGAGTACAGTATAAAAGGAACTTTCGAATTTTAGAAGTCTGTAATCCGCAAAAGGCCAAAGAGGCACTGGAAGCGGATATACGTGTCGGGTATTTTTTGCCCTGTAAGATAGTGGTATATGTAAAGGATGATATTACGCAAATTGGAACAATCCGTCCTACAACTATGATACAGATGTTTAATAATACTGCTCTTCATTCTTTTGCTCATGAAGTTGAGCAAGAACTAATAAAAGCCATTGATATGGCAAAGTAACAATATAAATTTAATTAGACCAGCATACCGGTTTTAACGGCTTGCTGGTCTTTATGTTCAGCTGTATTTACAAAAAAAAGCGCCAGCAATCGCTCGCGCTTAAGCTACACCTTTACTTATAGATCTTGATGCGCTCTGCCAGGGGCTGAAACTCTTTTGCGCCCGGCTGGGAAACAGGCTTGCCAAACGGCATCTGGGCCAGGAGTTTCCAGCTGTCCGGAATATGCCACTCGGCTTTTACGGCGTCATCAATGACCGGATTGTAATGCTGCAGCGATGCACCCAACCCTTCTTGCTCCAATGCCGTCCAGACGATAAACTGCAACATCCCCGCCGAATGATTAGAAAACGTCAAAAAAGCGTCGCGATATGTCGGAAACTGCTGCTGTAGTCGTTCAATTACCTGCATGTCCTCAAAAAACAGAATTGAACCATACCCGCTGCGAAAAGCGTTGTTGATTTTATCTTCCGTAGCCGAAAATTGCGTTGCCGGCACGATTTTCTTTAATTCCGCTTTGACAATATCCCACAGCCGGTCATGGTGCTCCCCTAGCAGCACGACTACGCGCGCGCTCTGGGAATTGAAGGCCGAGGGCGCATGTTTTACCGCCTCGCTCACAATCTCCAGAATGCGCTCAGCGGCAACGATTGGCTCTTTACTGAGGCTATAATATGTTCTTCTGTTTTTTACCGCGTCCCAAAAAGACATCTTCACGGCCTCTTCCCCCTTTTTATATTGCTGCTACTTCAGTTACGACTCCGCCATCAGCATTTTACTGTTCTTTCCATAATTCTACTTTACCACTAATTAACAGCAATAACAAGTGTTTATGAATAATAATTAGCAAAAGCCTTGTTTAGATAATAGCCTTAAAATTTTGTTTGTCACAAGTGGCTGTCTTGGGGGGAATGAGAAAGTTGTGTTGAATCATGTTGATAACCGCTTTTTAGGATAGAACGCAAAAAGTGCGATTTCATCAAAAAGGAGCCCTTGCCGTCATGTGTATCATTTTATTCGCGTATCGTCACCACCCCCGGTATTGGCTGGTGCTGGCCGCCAACCGGGATGAGTTTTACCGCCGCCCCAGCGCGCCGGCTCACTTTTGGCCAGATCAGCCAATGCTGCTGGCTGGTCGTGACCTTGAGCAGATGGGCACCTGGCTGGGCATCACAAGAAGCGGCCGCTTAGCCGCCCTGACTAATTACCGGGACCCGGCCAGCTACCGCCCGGACGCCCTGTCCCGCGGTAAACTTGTCAGCGGCTACCTGGGCAGCGAGCAGCAGCCGCGCGACTACCTGGCGGCCGTCGACCGCCAAGCTAATGAGTACAACGGCTTCAACCTGCTGGTCGGCGATGCGACCGGGTTATGGTATTATTCTAACCGGCACAACAAAGTTACCGCGGTCGCCCCCGGCATCCACGGTCTCAGCAACCACTTGCTGGACACAGCCTGGCCGAAAGTGGCCAAAGGCTGCCACAAGCTGGCCGCTTGCTTGGCAGCCGACGACGTCAAGGAGGACAATCTTTGGGACATTCTCGCCGATAGACAGCCGGCGCCGGATCATGAGCTGCCTGCGACCGGCGTCAGCCGGGAGCTGGAACGGGCCTTATCGCCCATATTTATCGTCACGCCGGACTACGGCACCCGCGCGGGCACCCTGCTGCTGATTGACTATGCCGGCAACGTCCGGTTCATTGAAAGGACCTATTCGCCTGCCGGGGACAGCATCGCAACCAGGGAATATATATTTAAGCTCAGGCTGACTTCCGGGCAAGGCTTTCAGCCCATCGGCTAATTGACTGCCGATCAAAAGCATAAAAACCGCTTAACTAACCTTTCGCCTTCTCCCCTAGGCGTATAATCAAAACACTGTGCCGGTTGCACATGGAAAGTCGAACTGGCGAAGCCAATAAAATTTCGCGCTTGATGGAAAAAATATTGACATTTCCACAAAACTGTTATATATTGTTTATGAAATATATTTCATAAACGAAAGGAGCGCCATGGGTCGTCCGCACAAAGAACGTCTTGTTGAACAACTGCCACCCGTTACTCACTACAAACCAGCCGGTATACCGCTCAGAAACATCGCCGAAGAGATGACGATATCCGTGGAAGAAATGGAAGCCATGCGCCTGGCCGACATCGAACAACTTGACCAGTCTGCCGCCGCCGCCCGCATGGACATATCTCCCGCTACCTTCAACCGGCTTTTAAGCAGCGCCCATCAAAAAATTGCGACGGCGCTCTGGCAAGGTTATGCCTTGCGCATCGAAGGCGGCAATTTCCGCATTGTTGGGTCGCAGCCATCACCTACCTTTGTCTGTCACGCCTGCGGCCACCACTGGGCGGCGCCGCGCGGCCACGGACATTGCGGGCGCCGTGCAACCTGTCCGGCCTGTCTGTCGCCAAACGTCAGCCGTCAGCACTAATCTTTTTTTAACTTCGTTATGAAATATATTTCATAAAATAACGAAAGGAGGTGAAACCTATGCCTGGCAGAGACGGAACCGGTCCTATGGGCACCGGCCCGATTGGCCGCGGTTTGGGCGGCTGTCTGGGGGCTATTGCTGGCTTCGGTCGCGGCATGGGCCGCGGGTTTGGCGTTGGGTTCGGCCGCGGTCGCGGCATGGGCTGCGGCTTTGGCTTTGGTTTTGGCCGCGGCATGGGCCGCATGGCCGCCAGTGCCCAGGGAGCATCGGCTATGATGAGCACCGAACAAATGCAAATGATGGCCGACCAGCTGGAAAAGCGGGCGGCTAACCTACGCAGCCTGGCCAATAAATCCACTCAAGAAAAGGCGGAGGAAACCAAATAACCTCTAGCCGTTTAGCGGAGGTATTGATGTGATTATCAGCATTGCCAGCGGCAAGGGAGGTACCGGCAAGACCTCCCTCGCCCTCCTTCTTGCCAGCGTCCGCCCTGGCGTAACCGTCGCCGATTGCGACGTGGAAGAGCCAAACTGCCACTTGCTCCTGGCGCCCACATGGCATCAGCCTGACGAAGAAATAACGGTAATGACCCCGGTGCTTGACGCCGGTCGCTGCACAGGCTGCGGCCGCTGCAGCGAGGTATGTATGTTTAATGCCATCGCCATCGCCGGCGACAAGGCAGTAATCTTTGACGAACTTTGCCACAGCTGCGGCGGTTGCATCCTTGCCTGCCCCGCATCAGCCCTTGCCGAAGGAACAAAAACCATTGGCGTCATCAACTCCGGGATGGCTTCCGTCTTCCCCGGCATCAAGTTGGTAAGCGGCCACCTACGCGTAGGCACGCCCAACGCCACCCCGCTCATAAAAGCCTTAAAAAAAGAATTAGCCGCCCAGGCCGGCGACATCATTGTCGATTGCCCGCCTGGCACAGCCTGCGCTATGGTCGCGGCCGTAAAAGACAGCGATTTTTGTTTGCTGGTCACTGAACCCACCCCGTTTGGCCGGCATGACCTTGCCCTCGCCATTGGCATCGTCCGCATGCTCGCATTGCCGGCCGGCGTAGTAATCAACAAGAGCGATCCGGCCGCCGACCACATCATCGACGATTTGTGCCGCGAACACGGCATGCCGGTTATCGCCAGACTGCCGTACAGCACTGACTTTGCCCGGCAGTATGCTGCCGGCAAAATCAGCCATGAATTTGCCGAAATCGCCAGCCAAATTTGGGACTGGCTTACGGCCGCTAAGGAGGCATCTGCATGCAAGAACTTGTCATCGTAAGCGGCAAGGGCGGTACTGGCAAGACCAGCATCGCGGCGGCGCTGGCGCATCTGGCCCCGCGCAAAGTCATTGCTGACTGCGACGTGGACGCCGCCAATTTTCACCTCATAGCAGGCGCATCGCAGCGGGAGGCGCATGGGTTTACTGCCGGCTTCGAGCCTCATGTCGACCACACAAACTGCAACGGCTGCGGCATATGCACCCGCCTGTGCCGGTTTGGCGCCATCACCAGCGGCACGCTTACTTCGCCGCTAGACTGCGAGGGCTGCGGCGTGTGCGCCTTCAACTGTCCCCAGCACGCCATTGCCATGCGGGAAAAAGAAGCTGGCCATTGGTTTATCGCCGATACCCGCCTGGGCCTGCTCGTGCATGCCAGATTGGGCCTTGCGGTAGAAAACTCCGGCAAACTGGTAAGCAAGGTTCGCCAAGAAGCAAAAAAACTTGCTACCGCTAATAAATATCCGTTAATCATCACCGACGGCCCGCCTGGTATCGGCTGTCCGGCGATTGCGGCCATTTCCGGCGCCAGTCTGGTCTTAGCCGTTGTGGAACCCACGCTGTCCGGCCGGCATGACCTCAAGCGGCTGGCCAGCCTGGTTAAACATTTTCAGTTGCCTATGGCCGTTTGTATTAACAAAAGCGACTTACATACAGAAAACACCAATGCCATCGCTGCCTGGTGCGCCGATGCCGCTATCCCCGTCGTTGGCCGCATCCCCTACAGCGATGCGTTCCGGACAGCGGTAAACCAGGGCAAAACCGTCATGGACACTGACGATACCAGCGTAACAGAGCCTCTAAAAGCCATGTGGCGCAGTCTGGCAGAAATGCTGGGTATTGCCGACATGCGCAGCAAGTCGTTTTTGTCCCGCTGGCTAACCAGATTTAAACAATCATGAAAGCGAGGGATGAGTGATGAAAATCGCCGTTACTGCCCATGGCCAAGACCAAAATGCAACCGTTGACAGCCGTTTTGGGCGAGCGGCCTATTTTGTCGTTTATGATCAAACAGCAGGCAGCTGGTCATGCCACGACAACACCCAGAACCTGGAGGCTGCTCACGGCGCCGGCATTCAGGCGGCGCAAAACCTCATAAAAACAGGCGCAAAAATTCTGATCACCGGCAATGTGGGGCCAAAAGCGTTTAAAGTGCTGTCAACCGGCGGCGTCAAAATATATTCGATTGGCAATGCCTCACCTACTGTCGGCGAGGCAATTAAGTTGTTTAACGCCGGTGAGCTTCCTGAAATCGCCGCGCCCAATGCGCTGGAAATCAAAAAATAAAGTAAAGTGAAAGGGGAAAATATTATGTCGTTAGAAAAAATGGAAAAAATTGCTGTCCCGACCGCCAGCGGTAAACTTTGCGCCCATTTCGGTCACTGCGAACAATTTACCTTTTTCACTGTCAAAGATGGGAAAATAATTGTAAAAGAAACTTTGACGCCCCCACCGCACGCGCCCGGCGTCATCCCCAACTGGCTGGCCGACCAGGGGTGCACCCTGCTGCTAGCCGGCGGCATTGGTGAAAACGCTCAACAAATTCTGGCCCAAAAAGGCGTTAAGGTATTATGCGGCGCACCGTCGGCACCGCCTGAAGAAGTTGTCAGCCTTTACCTTGCCGGCAAACTAGCGAGCCGGCAAAACGCCTGCGACCACGGTCACCATGGTCATGGCTGCAGCCATTGAATACCGCGCCCGCAATCTGCCGGCACAGGCCGGGGAAAAAATTAAACGCACACTCCAAAAAGCGGTGCCTGCTCGTATGCAGGCACCGCGGACTTTACTATAACACCAATTTAAACCGGTGAACCGGACGGCCGACAGTCAGATATTCCATTGTCCGCTGCACCCGGCCCAGGTCGACGAAGTATTCCAGGTAGCGCCGCGCCGTTACCCGCGAGATGCCGACCCCCGCCGCAATCTCCTCGGCCGAGAGAGGCGCGGTTTGATTGGCGAGAAAGTCAATGATCAAATTCATCGTCTGCTGACTGAAATTTTTGGGAATGTCGTCCGGCCCCGCGGACCGTTGGCGCACAGAAAACATCTCGTCAATATCCTCTTGAGCCAAATTGGTCTTTTTCAACGTCTTTTCGCGAAAACTGCGGTATGCTTCCAGTACGGCTCGATAGCGCTCAAACTTAAACGGCTTGGCGATATAGCCGACCACTCCTTGGCGGAGTATCCGACTAACCGTCTTGCTGTCGTCAGCCGCCGTCACCATAATGACATCGACCGGCTGATCGCGGCGCCGCAGTTCGGCCAGTACCTCCACACCTGTTTTCTCGGGCAGATAATTGTCAAGAATTATTAAGTCTACACTCTTTTGGGCAACAAACGCCAGCGCCGCCGCGCCGTCTTTAACGACGCCGACCACGGTAAACCCGGTGACCGCCTCGGTAAATTTTTTATTGATTTCGGCCACCATCGGATCGTCCTCGACAATCAGGACACGGATATCGTCCACAGCCATCACCCCCGCCCGTATGGTATGACAACAGTAAACTCAACCCCGGTCGGCTCCAAATTGCGGTGAGTAATCGCGCCACCAACCAGCTTAAGCTTTTCCGCCACCAGCGCCAGCCCCAGGCCACTGCCGGTCGGCTTGGTCGTCACGCCGCGCTTATACATGTGGGCGGCCAGCGTTTCATCAATCGTCGGGCCGGAGTTACGGACGATGATCATTAGCTTGTCGGCCTGCTGCCTGATACTGACCCACACCGCCTTGTGCGAACTTGCAGCAAGCGCTTCCACCGCGTTTTGCAGCAAATTCCCCAGAATCAATACAATGTCGCCGCTGGCAACATTGACCGGGAGCTGCTCCAGGCTGGCGTCAGGGTCGATCGTAAACTCAATCCCCTGCTCTTTCATTTGACTGGTCTTGCCGACCAACAGGCCGTAGATGACTGCATCCTTAATCTGAGCAAGTTGCGTAAACAGGCCTTGCTGGCTCAGTTGACTGTCGATGGCGAAGTTAACCGCTTCGTCATAGCGTCCAAGCTGAATCAGGCCGGCAATGGTGTGCAGCTTATTTTTAAACTCATGGGCCTGCGCCCTGAGTACATCCACCAAGCGATGGACGCCAGTCAACTCCTCCGCCAGCCGATTGATTTCCGTCCGGTCGCGAAAACTAATCACTGCGCCGACGACCTTACCATCGACCACGATGGGCACACTGTTAGCCATAATAATGATTTCGCCGACCCGTTGCTCCTCGTCTTGGATCGGCCGGGCCTCGCGCAGCACGTCGGCCAGCCGGTTGTCAGGCAACACCTGGTCGATTAATAGTCCCCGGCTGGCGTCGGCATCAACACCCAGAATCCGCGCCGCCTCATTGTTAATGACACGAATGATTTTCTGGGTATCGACGGCGATAACCCCCTCGCGAATGGCCTCCAGCGTCGCCTCCCGCTCCTTAAGGATGGTAGCAATTTCCCGGGGTTCCAGCCCAAACGTCGCCTGTTTGACGTTTCTGGCCAAGAGGCCAGCGCCGACCGAACTCACAGCCGCCGCCACGACCAACACAACCAATAGTTTTTCGACCGTTTTGCGCGTGATGGTATAAATATCGTCTAAATAAAAGCCCACTGAAACAAACCCGATTTGGCGGCTGCCGTCAGGAGCATAAATGGGCGCATTGGCGCGCAGCGACGGGGCAAGATTCCCCTGAGCAATATACACGTATTCCTCGCCCCTGAGCACCGGCTCGCGGTCGATCCAGGGCGCCATCGGCGTGCCCACCATGGACGGAACAGGATATGACAAGCGCACTTCCTGCATGTTGCTGATAATGATAAACGCCGCTCCGGTCGCCTCCCGCCACCGCTCGGCGAACGGCTGCAGCACCGCCGACGGATTGTCCGACATAATCGCCTCCTGCACGGTCGGTACCCGGGCGACAACCCGGGCAATGGCCAGGGCCCGGTTACCGACACTGGTCTGAACATGGTCGGACACCAAATTATAAACCAGCACACCCACCAGGGCCAACGTTAGGCACATGGTGGCTAGACTGAGCAATAAAATTTTCGTGCGTAATTTCATGTTTTTTTCAAAAAGCAAGCCAATCACCCCGCTGCCAAAAATTCAATGCCTGGCGGCATATTCCTGCCGGCGCGGGGCGATTGGCGCCTGTCAATTGTTGTTAGGGTAAGTTTTGCTAGCGGTTTAAAGCGGCTTGCGGATGACGTCGATGATGCTGCCGTCCCGGTACTCGACCACGGCGACCACCTCGTCGCCAACCGGGATGGGATCGGGTTTGCCTGCCAAATCGTAAGCGATTTTTTGCAAATCCTCGATGTTCATCACCGGCACTGGCGCGTCCTTAAGGCGATCGACCAGATCCTGGCGACGCGGATTGACGGCCACCCCGCGCTCGGTGACAATGACGTCCACCGTTTCCCCTGGCGTGACCACGGTATGCACCTTGTCACGCACCATCGGCAGCCGTCCCCTGAGCAGCGGCGCCACCACAATGGCGAGCGCCGCTCCTGCGGCAGTGTCACTATGGCCGCCGGACGCGCCCATGATGACCCCATTGGAGTCAGTAATGACGTTGACGTTGAAATCGACGTCAACCTCGGTTGCGCTCAAAATAACCACGTCTAGGTTATTGACAATCGGCCCCCGGTTATGGGGATTGGCATAAAACGACGCCGACATTTCCAGGTGGTTGGGGTTTTTGCGCAGCGACTGAATGGAAACGATGTCAAAGTCCTGGACGTCGTACATCGCCTTAAACAGCCCCTGTTCCAACATCTCGACAAACGGCGCGGTAATCCCGCCAACGCCGAAGCTGCCGGTAATGCCCTGGGCCACCATTTTTTCCTTGATGAACTTGGCAGCGGCCAGCGACGCGCCCCCGCTGCCCAGCTGGAGCGAGTAGCCGTCCTTGAAATAGCCCGAATACTCAATTACCGTTGCCGCATACTCGGCAATTAGAAGCTCGCGTGGATCGCGGCTGATCCTGAGCGCACCCGAGGCGATGCCTTTGGGATCACCGATGCTGTCGACGACGACGATATAGTCCACCTGCGTCTGAGGAATGCTGATGGGATAAAGTGGCGCGGTTACCAGATTGTCGGTAATGGCGACCACCTTGTCGGCATAGGCCGCGTCCACCATGGCATACCCGAGCGAACCGCACGCCGATTTACCTTCAATGCCGTTGATGTTGCCATGAGTGTCACAGCATGGCGCCCCAATAAACGCGACATCAATGTGCAGTTCACCGCACTCGATAGCTCTGGCCCGGCCACCATGCGAGCGGATAATGGCCGGTTTGGCCAACTTGCCGGCAGTAATGAGTTTGCCCAATTTGCCGCGGGCGCCGCTGGTCTCAATGGCAGTAATGACGCCCTGCTCGATATAAGGAATGATCGCGTCGTTGACATCGTTAAGCGAGCTCGGCGCCAGCGTCAGCCCCTTGATGCCCTTGCGGGCGATGGCCTCGACGACCATGTTAAGGATATAATCGCCATTGCGGAAATGATGGTGAAACGAGATAGTCATGCCGTCTTTGAGGCCGGCGGCCTCAATCGCCTGCTCGATCGACGCCACCAGTTTTTCCGACCGCGGCTTGTTAACGCTCAGTTTCGGCCCAGTCGCCCGCCCCTCCGGCATGAGCGCAAACGGTCCGGCATACGGCCGTACTTGGTTGAAACCGGTTATTGTATCAGGAATTTCCCTGCCAATCGCATTAATCATGCCTACACCTCCTAGATAACGCCGGCAGCGGCGGCATACGCAAGCGTCCGCTGCGCCCGCGCGACAATGGGCGCGTCAATCATCTTGCCATCCAGCGCGATGACGCCCGACTTACGCGCCAAGGCGTCCTCGTACGCCGCCAAAACGCGTTTGGCTTTTTCAATTTCTGGTAGCGACGGTGTAAACACCTTGTTCGCCAGCTTGATCTGCCGGGGATTGATTACCGACTTGCCGTCAAACCCGAGCTGCTTAACCATTTCGGTTTCGGCAATGAACCCTTCTTCGTCATTGACATCGCTGAAGACGGTGTCAATGGCCTGGATACCAGCTGCCCGCGCGGCCAGCACCAGCTGGCTACGGGCGGCTTGCAGTTCAATGCCGCTCTTGCTGCGCGTCGTTTTGAGGTCGGCAATGAAATCCTCGCCACCAATGGCAATCGCCACCATCCGCGGGCTGGCCGTCGCGATCTCGTACGCCGCCAGCAAACCTTTGGCTGTTTCGATGGCGGCCATCATTTTAATCGAACCAGGCGCAAACCCGTGGGCTGTTTCCGCCGCCGTGATGATCTCATCGACCGCGCGGATATCGTCGGCCGTCTCCGCTTTCGGCAACCGGATCAAATCCGGTTTGGCGGCCAAAATTACCGCCAGGTCGTCCCGCCCATAGGGCGTCTGAATGTGGTTGATACGTATCGCCACCTCGCACGGATATTTGATGGCCGTCAACGCGCTATGCACCAAGTGACGGGCCGCATCTTTCTCGGTTACCGCCACCGAGTCCTCCAAGTCAAAAATAATGGTATCGGCGCCGTAAATGCCGGCGTTTTGTACCATCCCCGGATTGTTGCCGGGGACGAACATCATTGTCCTCCGTAATCTGTCCATAATCTGCCCCCCCTCTATGCCAGCGCCCGGGCAATAGCCGTTTTAACGCGGGCGCGGATCGTGCAGTCCAGCGCCCCTTTGTCCTGGGCGGTAACGATGACATCGGTTACGCCCTCGGCGGCTAACGTTTCCAGAATAACGGCTTTGATCTGCCGGCCGTACTGCTTGCTCACCGGGCTGGTCAATTCAATCGTCACGCCGCTTGCCGGCGCCGCCGGCGCAATAATAATCAGGATATCGCTCGATTCGACCGTTCCCGCCTGACCGGGATGAGTGATTGTCGGCATAAACGCCACCTCCTTGCATGGTAAGCCACGGCCGGCCATCGCCGGCGGGCAAGGCTAGTTAGCGATCAATTGGGGAATATCCGCTCTCAGATATTCCCCAATCGTTAACATTGCACTTGTGCGGCTTATAAAGATTATCTAAAATTAAGTGTAATAAAATGCGGTTTATCAGTAAAATATCCGGGTTTTATTTACGGCCATTAAATTTTTTTATCCTATTTTGTTCCAAGAATAACAAAGTAGGCTGGTCGTTATTGCCTTGCCTTAGGTAAAACGTAGATGCTAAATTGGGAACAACCCTAATGCAAGGGCAGTGGCGAGCATCACCAGCGACGTCCCAATCGACGGCAGCAAGGCACTCTTGGTCAGGTCACCGAGCGTGACCCCAGACATGCCGCACAGAAGATAAGTCGAAGCAACCAGCGGGCTCAGGAGATGACAACCTTGGGCAATAAGTGAAGCCCGGGCGATCTCCGCCGCACCAATCCCGTAATTTGCCGCCGTTTTGGCCAGGATCGGGACAATGCCGAAGTAGAAAGCGTCGTTGGACAAGAAGTAGTCAAACGGCAAACCGGCCAAGGCGGTGATTAAGGCGATATGGCTGCCCATGGATGCGGGTATGGACGAGGTGAGCGAATTGGCCATGGCATCGACCATTTTGGTCCCCGACATGATCCCCATCAGCACGCCGGCGGAAACAACCAGCGAAACGGTCGGGATGGCATTCATACCGTGCTTCATGATCAGTTCCTGTTGGGTTTTGAGGTTGGGGTAGTTAATCATAAGGGCCAGCGCCGTGCCAACCATGAACAGAACGGCGAGCGGGAATTTGTCCGAAACAAGCGCTGCCATCAGCAAAGCGGTTAAACCAAGGTTAGCCCAGAACAAATGCGGCCGTTTGAGTTTGGCGCTGTCTTCGTCCAGTTCCACGACATACTCCTGCGCAGCCGCGGCTTCTGCCATGGTAACTGTTCCCAGCCGGGCCCGTTCTTTCATTCCCAACAAATAGGCCCAAAACATTACCCATATTGTTCCCACAACCATCCCAGGGATCATCGGCACAAACACCTGCGATGCGTCTAGGCCCAGCGCGCTCATGACCCGACCGGTCGGCCCACCCCAGGGGAGAATGTTCATAACCCCGTTTTGCATGATGGCTACGGTAGGCAAAATGATCGGATTTATACCAATTCGTTTATGGACGGCCAGCATTGCCGACGTCACGATCATGTACGTGGTGGCGCCGTCGCCATCCAGCGATACGATGCCGGCTAACAGGGCAGTACCGACAATAACTTTTAACGGGTCGCCGTGCGTTACCTTCAGAATCTTGTTAATCAGCGGATCAAACAGACCGGCGTCGATCATGGTCCCGAAATATAAAATAGCAAACATAATCATGATACCGGTTGGCGCCGCTTTCCTGATCCCATCCATTACCATTGAGCCTAGCTTACCTAGTGGCGCCATACCGGCAAGCCCAAGGCCAATACCGAACAACAGCGGTACCAAAATTAGGGCGTTCATGGCGGACAGTCGTTTGGACATAATCAGGTACATGAACACACATACCATCACAAAACCGATGATAGCCAATGTCGACACATTCATCCCCCCTGAATTATTTTTAACGGTTTGAATTTTTCGTCTATTTGCCCCATTCTCACCCTCCCTCATGCGTTTTAATCCATTTACAGTTTACTGCATGCCAGCCGCAGCGAGAGCCTTTTTGGTCGTTTTGGTCGTACTGGTCATAAAGGCCGCCAAAATAAAAACCCTTTGCCGAAGCAAAGGGTTGCAAATATCCCATTCTACCTGAAATCATTACAAAGCATGCAAGGCCATGAATAATTATTTGGCATAATAGTTGATCAAGCAGCCGGCGAGGATTATTTCCCGTTCCTCGCCCGTCAAATCTTCCAGTTTCAATTCAAGGGGTATTTCGCCGGCCGGCTTGAGAATTACGGCAGGCACGCTTTCTTGCCCATTGGCTACCGCTTGGCGAATACCGGGAATATATAGCCAGTCATTGACCGCCAGGTTTTGTTCCTGGCCAGGTTCGATCGTAAACGGCAACATCCCCCAGTTGATGAGGTTGCTCCGATAGCGCTTGGTCGCGTACTCGATGGCAATATTGGCGTCCCCGCCCAGCACCCGCTGGCTGGACGCCGCCTGCTCCCGTGCCGAGCCGTCGCCGGGACGGACGGCGAAGATGACGCTGCCCAGGCCGGTTGTTTCGATAAGCCGATGCAATCGCTCGCTTGTTTTGTCAGTTTCCCGCGCCAACAGCGGCCCGAAAACTTCCGCCAGTGCGGCTACATCGCCACCCTCGGCAACCAGTTTTTGCCGCTTCAGCTCTTGTGCCTGGACGGCTTTGGCCCGGCCGACATATCCCGGGTCTTTACGGGCCAACGTGAACTCGGCCAGTTTAACCGGGTTTGACCGTAATGACGACGTTTCACCCGACGGAATGAGCTCGTCGGTGGTAGTAACCGGATCATGAATCACCGCTGCCACCTTCAGCAGCAAGTTTTCCGGCAACGGACGAAACTTGGGCCAATCAGCGATATTGGGCCCAAACACCAGCTCTTCGTCAGGACATGGCCGGCCAAAACCGTGATAAACCCGGTTAGTATAAACCTGTTTGTTGAAATAGTACGGTTTCGTCGGCGATGCAGTACAAACTTCGGTGGCTGGGGTGAGAATACCGCCGTTGGCCGCCGTCGCGGCGATTGAGCGTGCATCCATCAGCGCTACGGCCGCCAGTTGCCCGTTACCCGGTTTCGATCCCTCCCGGTGCGGGAAATTGCGGGTAGTATGCCTGATACTCAAGCCATGATTGGCAGGAATATCGCCAGCGCCGAAGCACGGCCCACAGAAAGCGGTATGGACGACCGCGCCGGCCACCATCAATTTTTCCAGCGAGCGGTTATTGAGAAGTTCCAGATATACCGGCTGACTCGCCGGATAAATGCTGAGCGAAAACCTACTATCTGTAATAGGCTTTTGCAAAATCTCCGCCATCGCCACGATATTTTCAAAACTGCCGCCGGCACATCCCGCGACCACGCCTTGATCGACTTTCAGCCGGCCGTCGACCAGTTTATGCGTCAGATTAAAGGTTAGGTTGGGATTTTCTAGCTGCTTTTGCCCTTCCGCCTCGACCTCGCGCAGAATCTCGACAGCGTGCCGGTTGAGTTCGGCAATTGTCCAGGCGTTGCTGGGATGAAACGGCAGCGCAATCATTGGCTCAATCCGGCTCAGGTCTACTTTAACCAACCGGTCGTAGTAGGCCACTTCCCCAGGTTCCAGCCGGCGGTAGTCGCCCGGACGGCCATGGATCTTATAATACTCCGCGACCAGGTCATCGGTACACCAAACGGACGAAAGGCACGCCGTCTCGGTAGTCATCACGTCGATGCCGCTGCGGAAATCGACCGAAAGATTGGCCACGCCCGGGCCGACAAACTCCATGACCCGGTTTTTCACAAACCCGTTTTTGAACACCGCCCGGATGATCGCCAGCGCCACGTCCTGCGGCCCGACGCCCGGGCGCGGCTGCCCTTCCAAATAAACGGCTACGATTTCAGGATAAGCAATGTCATAAGTTTTGCCAAGCAGCTGTTTGACAAGCTCCGGACCGCCTTCGCCGATGCCCATCGTCCCCAAGGCCCCGTAGCGGGTATGGCTGTCCGACCCCAATATCATTTTCCCGCAACCGGCCATCATTTCCCGCATGTATTGATGGATGACCGCCTGATGCGCCGGAACAAAAATCCCGCCATATTTACGGGCGGCGGACAGGCCAAATACATGGTCGTCCTCGTTAATCGTCCCGCCGACCGCGCACAGGCTGTTGTGGCAATTGGTAAGGACATAAGGCACGGGAAACTCTTTAAGACCGCTGGCCCGGGCCGTCAATATTATCCCGACATAGGTTAAGTCATGCGACGTCAGCGCATCGAAGCGCAACTTCAAGTCGCGCCAGTTGCCGCTTGTATTGTGATTGGCCAGTATTTGATAGGCAATGGTGCCTTTGCGCGCCGTGTCGCGGTCAATATGTCTGACCGTCAGCGGCTCGCATCCGGCCTGCCCCAGGATATTGTTTAACTCGTCCAGGCTTCGCCTGTCCGCATCCTCCATAAGCACGCGTCCTTTTAACAGATAAACGCCTTTCGCAACTAGTTCAACCACTGTAGCTTTCGCCTCCAAAATCTTACAAGTTATCTATCATGGCATCTGCAAATTGTTACGTCCGCAATTCTTTAGCCCCAGGCATTGCCTAGGCCGAAGCATAGATGACAGTTTTTTACCGTACGGTTTTGCCCAGCGCATCAATGATTAGTTCTGCGTTACCACATCCCTAAAATTTTCCACCATGCCGCACCGGCGATTAACCAGATAACCATTCCCACTATTGTTACAATGTGGCCAATTTTCCACCATGCACTTTGTTCGACATAACCCGTACCAAATAGAATAGGCCCCAAGGCGTTACCATAATGGGTCATAACACTTCCCAGCATTGATGATGCCGCCATAATCAAAACCAACGGTTTAGCCGGTAAATGGGCTAGAGCTCCGAGCGTATAAAACACCGGTATCAGTGTTGCCACGTACGCAGCCGTTGAGGCGAACAAATAACGGACAATTATACTGATAAACAAAATTCCAAACAATACCAAGTACTGATTCAATCCGGCAATATTAAAGTTATTAGCAATCACTTGCCCAAGCCAACTAAACAACTTTTCTTTTCCCATACCATTAGCCAGGGATACAATACCGGCAAACCATAAAAAAGTGTTAAATGCTTGTTCGCAAGCAAGCAAACTCTTCCACTTCACTATACCTAACCAGACGCTGGCCGCCACAATACCAATTGCGATAGCAGTAGCATTTATTTTGGTAATAATACTGGTCGACCATCCCAATAAAGCTATAACAAAGAGTATGAGTAGCCGTTTTTCCTGTGAAGTTATAGGCCCAAGCTCCTGCAAGCCTTTGTTTGCTATTTCCCGATTATTTATACTTTTAATTTCAGGCGGATAAATTTTATATATAAGATATGGTACTGCCAACAAAGTAAGAATACCTGGCACAAACATGCCTACCGCCCACTCAATCCAGGAAATTTCAACATGTAATATATTTTTAGCAAAAGTAAGATTTAGAGGATGAATAACTCCTGCCGTAATAAACATAGCTGCAGTAACTAGACTAATATTGTACATAACTAGCATCTGGTAAGAACCAATGCGGCGAGCTGTAGGCCCAGGTTTCGAATCAAGCGTAAGCACCAAACTTTGAAAAATGGGAAAGACCAAACCTCCGGTACGAGCGGTATTAGAAGGTATTGCCGGCGCAAAAAACAAATCAGCAAAAGCCGCCACATAACCTAGCCCCAAACTTGATTTCCCAATATACCTGATTAATAAGTATGCGATCCGGCGACCTAACCCGGTTTCAATAAAACATATCGAAATCATAAATGCGGCGAAAATCAGCCAAGCTGTGGGATCAGCGTAACCAGACAATGCCATGCCAATATTTTTATAGACAATACCGACCACTGCAATAGCCGTAAGCAGAACAACAGCTTCCGGCACCGGTTTTAGCATAAGCCCCAGTATAGCGCCGATATATACCGCCAGAAGCTGCCAGGCAAGAACCGATAATCCCGTTGGCACCGGAATGGCCAAAATCAACAATGGCACGCATAAACAAATTAGGCCCCTCAACAAATTACTTCGCATTTTCTTCCCTCCCTAAAAATCTGCTTAGCATAAACTCGCACCAGTTTTATCTGCACATTCAAATACATTATCAACTACCGGACAATCTAACATCACCAGCGCCCATGCAGCAGATCCGGCAGATCATGCATGCATATTAAACTTTAACCAAAAACCCTACGGGGAACATATACATAGCCGTCCATGATCCAACGGGCCGTGCGCCCCACTCCCGCTTTTGTCAACGTTAAACCAGCCCCGCTCCGTTCGAGCCGTATTTCGAAATCCAAAACCCCAGACGGATGGCCGACCCGCACTATGCCGGTTTCCTTGGCACGCTTGGCCACAACCTCGTTGACGACCGTGCCTTCAATCAGCGCCGCCGTCGCCACGCAAATCCCACCTGTCACCGCATAGGCTTTGTGCATTACCGCCAGCGCCTTGGTGCGCGCCAATAGATCAATTTGGCTGGCGTCAACTCTCGTCCCAGTCACAGTAAAATAGTCTTGCGGCGCAGCGACAAACGCTACTTTCGGCACGGCCGGCCCAACCTGAGCCTTGTCGGCGGCCAAACCCATCATCACTGCTGCCGTCGTCCGAATATCTTCCATTGTTGCCAGTATGGCCGGATTTGTCTCCGTATCCTTGGGCAACTCTTTCCCACTGCACCCAATATCTTCAGCTTTGACGAAAACGGCCGGATTGGCGGCATCCACCATGCTTACGCGCACCTTTTTCCCGGTCGCCAACGTTATCTCGTCAACCGGGTTGCCGGTAGGCAATAACTTTCCGGTCTTTGATCCTTCTGAATTCAAAAAATTCAAAATAATTTTGGCACTCGTACCCGGCACCCCGTCAATGGCGTAATCCCCTTCGGTGACGACCTCGCCGTCTTTGACCGGCACCTCGGCTTCGATAACTTTATTGGTATTGGTATTATAAATCCGGACTTTGGTTATCGGTTCAACGCATGGCACCAGCCGCTTCATTATCGCGAACGGTCCCACCCCCGACGAAATATTGCCACAGTTGCCGTCATAATCGACAACCGCCTCTTTAATGCCGACATAGCCAAACGTATAATCGACATCGACACCTTCGCGCCGCGACGGCGAAATGATCGCCACTTTACTGGTAAGCGGGTCTGCCCCACCCAGGCCGTCAATTTGCCGTATGTCCGGGCTGCCAAAAATACTGAGAATGACCTTGTCCCTAACCGCCGGATCGGCCGGCAAGTCGTCGGCCATCAAGTAAACGCCTTTGCTGGTGCCCCCCCGCATAATAACGGCCGGAATTCTGACATTCGCCCCCATGTTACTCCTCCTTGCAAGTTGTAAAAAAATATTATTTAATTTCGATAATCAGTATAGTAAAATAAGTGTTATAAGTGAAATATTTGCATTTTATTCGTTACAATCAAATTTTTTTATTGCAACAATAATTGACCGAGGTGGGCGCCGTGGACGATAAAGACTGGCTTATCCTGAAAACCATCTGTGAGGAAAAAAATATCACCAAAGCCTCCGAGCGGTTATATATATCCCAGCCCGCCCTCACCTACCGCTTAAAAAATTTGGAGGCCGAATTTAAAACCAAACTTTTTCACCGTTCAACCAGTGGCGTGTTTTTGACACCACAAGGGGAATATCTGCGCAAATATGCTGAAGAAATGCTGCAACGCCTGCAACTTGTCAAAGACCACTTGGCAAACATGGAAAATACCATTCAAGGGACGTTACGGCTGGGCGTATCATCTATTTTCGCCCACTACCAACTGCCGACCATTCTTAAAACTTTTGTCGAGCAATTCCCCGACATTGAAATTACCGTCAAAACCGGGTTAAGCTACCAAATCAACAAATTATTACATAAAGAAGAAATAGCCGTCGCCATTCTCCGCGGCGATTATTCCTGGCCGGAAACGAAAATATTGTTGCGAGAAGAACCCATCTGTCTGGCCACCCACAAAAAAATAAGCCTGGATAAGCTACCATCTTATCCAGGCATTAGTTATAACACCGACTCATCCTTACAAGCGATGATCGAAAACTGGTGGCACGAGCGTTACTCCTGTCCGCCGCACATCACCATGGAAGTCGACAAGATGGACACTTGCATCCAACTTGTTCACAGTGGCTTAGGCTGGGCGATTTTGCCCGCGATCGGACTGGATAACCAGCCGTCCTTGTTTACGCAAGAACTCTTCTGGCAAAACGGCGAGCCCTTGGTGCGGCGAACCTGGCTACTGTGCCGGCACTCGGCCTTAAATTTGTTACCGGTTAAAGCATTTGTCGAGTTTATTACCACCAGGGAACTCTACGCAGCTTACACCAATACCCCAAAATAGCTTTAAGGCATTTCTTTAACCCTGAACATCTTCAACTGCAGGCATTGCCTCAGTTTCTGCTTCCTCGATCCGCAGATACGCAAGGTACCGCTCTGTTTCCCGGACGACCACACCGGATAAGCCCAGCAAGGCAACCAGGTTGGGCAGGGCCATCAGGCCGTTGACAATATCGGCGATGAGCCAGATGGTTTCCAGTTTGAGAAACGCGCCGGCCGCTACCAAGGCGATGAACGTCCAGCGATACGGTTTGATGCCTTTAACACCGAACAAATATTCGCAGCAGCGCTCGCCGTAATAGTTCCAGCCAAGAATGGTCGTGAAAGCAAACAGCACCAGACCGAAGGTCAACACGTACGACCCAGCCACCGGAAAAGCGGCGGCAAAGGCCTGCTGGGTCAACGCCGCGCCTTTGAGGCCGCTTTGCCAGGCACCAGTCACGACAAGCACCAACCCGGTCATGGTACAAATAATGATGGTGTCAATAAATGTACCGGTCATAGAAATAAGACCTTGCTCGGCCGGCCACTTGGTCTTGGCTGCGGCCGCAGCAATTGGGGCGCTGCCCAAACCAGACTCGTTGGAAAACACACCGCGAGCCACGCCATTACGAATGGCCATCATCACCGTGGCTCCCATAAAGCCACCGGTCGCCGCCGTGCCGGTAAACGCGCTGGATACAACCAGCCGCACGGCTTCCGGCAGTTTGTCGGCAAATACGACCAACACGCCTATACACGTCGCTACATAAAACACGGCCATAAACGGCACGATTTTCTCGGAAACACTGGCAATACTCTGCAGGCCGCCTAAGGTAATCATCGCGACCAGCAGGGTGATAATGCCGGCAGTAACAGGCACCGGCACGCCAAACGTCAACTGCACGCTATCAACGATGGCATTGACCTGGGGAAAGGTACCGATACCGAAAAAGGCGACCAATACGCCGCTGGCCGCGAACATCACGGCTAGCGGACGATACCGCGCACCAAGCCCCTTTTCAATGTAGTGCATCGGACCGCCGGCGATTTCCCCGTTGGCGTCGACCGACCGAAACTTCACGGCCAGCAGCCCCTCGGCATATTTGGTGGCCATGCCGAAAAAGGCGGCCATCCACATCCAAAAGAGCGCTCCCGGGCCGCCGGCATAAATAGCCGTCGCCACGCCGACAATGTTCCCAGTGCCAACCGTAGCCGCCAGAGCGGTACATAAGGCGCCGAAGCTGTTGACATCACCGGCACCGTCGTTTTTGGCGGAAAAAATGAGCCTGAGCGCGAGCGGCAGCCGTACAACCTGCAAAAGGCGCAGCCGCAGCGTAAGCAGAATCCCGGTGCCGACAAGCAAAATAAGCAGCGGCGACCCCCACACAAAACTATCAATTTCATCCAGTAGTTTTAGCCAATCCATTGTCACCATCTCCTTTTATCGTAGAAAAATAAAAAGAGCCAAATCCTGCGATTTGACTCTGGTGACAAGACGCGATGAAAATGCAAATGCCAAACGACCGGTCAGTTTGGCCTGCCGTGCGTCTCTGTCCTTTTGCCTGAGAGATTTAGCGGACAGCGTAAAGCTCTCCGCATTGCCCCTTCGGCGCCCTTTTGCAGGGTCTCTCCAGAGTCCCGTCCGCTAACGGTTCCCGCTTAAAAAAGCGCCTGAGAGTTTTACTCCTTCGGCGGGCCTTACGGCCGCTCTTCCGTTTAGCATCATCCGGCATATTTAGTTATCCAGATAACAAGCATTATTGTAGTGGACAAGTTTCCAAAAATCAAGTCGAGATGTGTTTTTCTAAAATTCAGTTTTACGCGGCGCTTTACACCATGACCCTTATTGGCAGCTATTCCGGCAGGCTGGCAAGATGCTGCGTTACCCGCGCCACACGCCGCACTATTTATTTTTTACAGAAAAAGGAAATGGGCAGGCGGCGTAGAAATCAAAAATAACTTTTATTTTTTATTTTAGTAAAGATAGGCCGAGGATAAGGGAGGAATCTTTACGTCTTTTCATCTTGAAGAAACAACCATCAGCGATGTGCATCAAGCGTACTTGTCCGGTAACTTAACCACGGTAGACCTGATCCAATGGTATTTGCGGCGGATTGACGCTTACGACAAACAGGGTCCGAAACTCAACGCCGTCATTTACATAAACCCCAATGCACTGGCAGAAGCAGCCGCCTTGGACGCTAAACTGGCCGCTGCCGGTAAACTGGTCGGCCCCCTGCATGGCATCCCCGTCCTGCTTAAAGACAATGTCAACACCAAAGATATGCCGACTACGGGCGGGTCGTTAAGCCTTGCGGACTATGTGCCGCCTGAGGATGCAACTGTAACCAAAAAACTGCGCGCCGCCGGCGCCATTATTCTGGCGAAAGTAAACCTCCATGAATTTGCCATCTGGGGCGAAACCGTCAGCTCCATCCTTGGCCAAACACTCAACCCCTACGACCTTACCCGTACCCCGGGCGGCTCTAGCGGCGGAACGGGGGCGGCACTTGCCGCTAACTTCGGCCTGCTCGGTATCGGCACTGACACGGTAAACTCCATCCGTTCCCCCGCGTCGGCCTGCGGCATCGTCGGCATCCGCCCCACCCTTGGACTAATCAGCCGCGCCGGCGTAATCCCCTATTCTTTTACCCAGGACACCGCTGGCCCGATGGCCCGCACCGTTAGTGACGCCACGAAACTGCTGAACGTTTTGGTCGGTTATGACCCGGCGGACGAAGCTACCGTCTGGAGCATCGGCCATGCCGAACAAGACTATACTGTGCATTTGAAAGCAAACGGACTGCAAGGTAAACGTATCGGCATCCTGCGCAGCTTTTTCGGCAAAGAACCGGTTCACGCTGAAGTAAACAAAGTTGCCGACCGGGCCGTAGAAGAACTGAAAGCATTCGGTGCAACCGCCATAGGCCTTGACACACCTGACCTTGACGCGGGAAAAATTGCCGCTGAAATCAGCGTGCATCTTTACGACCTGAAACCTCACCTTAACGCTTATCTTTCTGCTCCGGATGCCAACACGCCGGTAAAATCGCTTGCCGAGATTATCGCTTCCGGCAAGTATCATCCCGGCATCGACGCCAACATCAAACAAGCCCAAGCGCTGGAGCAGGACGACCAATACCGCCTTCGCCTGGCCAAGCGCGCCGCCCTTAGGCAGCGAATAATGAAAATCATGGTCGATAATAATTTGGATGCCATCATGTTCCCCCACCAGAAGCGGCTGGTCGTTCCCACCGGCGGCTATGTGCAGGTCGACCGCAACGGCAGCCTCGGCGCAGTCACCGGCTTTCCTTCCATCGTCGTTCCCGGCGGCTTCTCTCCGCCGACTGAAACCGCCAAAATCGGCGTCCCGGTCGGCATCGAATTTCTCGGCCGCCCGTGGAGCGAAGGAATACTTATCGAAATCGCCTACGGCTACGAACAAGGCGCCAGCCACCGCAAACCGCCGCCAACCACGCCGCCGCTGCCTGGGGAACCATAAGGCGGTTTATTTATGTCCTAGGACAACTTGAGAATATCAGTCCAAGGACATCTCGAAAATGTTGGCACCGCTCTTGGCATACTAACCAAGAAAACTTATAATTGATGTGAAATTGCTGTAATAGCGCGGAGGTATGCTGCATGTTCGGATTAAATAAAGAAAATGCCCTGGTTGTTTTCAGCGGGGGCCAGGACAGTACTACCTGTCTGTTTTGGGCTATGAAACATTTCCAAGAAGTTGAGGCGGTAACCTTTGATTACGGACAGCGGCACCGGGCGGAAATTGAGTGCGCGCAAAAAATAGCCGCCGAACAGGGTATCGCGCATACCATTCTCGACCTGTCTTTATTAAATCAGCTCGCGCCCAGTGCGCTAACGCGCGCCGATATTGAGGTCAAAGCCGGGGAAAACGGCGGTCTGCCGACAACCTTCGTGCCTGGACGCAATCTCTTGTTTTTATCGTTTGCCGCCGTATTGGCCCGGCAAAAAAACATCCGGCATATCGTTACCGGGGTCTGTGAGACCGATTTCAGCGGCTATCCGGACTGCCGGGACGCATTTATCAAATCGCTTAATGTCACCATCCAGCTGGCCATGGACTATCAGTTTGTCATCCATACGCCCCTGATGTGGCTAAACAAAGCCGAAACATGGGAGCTAGCCGACCAGCTTGGGGTGCTGGATTATATCCGCAGCAATACCCTAACCTGTTACCATGGCGTAATCGGCGACGGCTGCGGCCAATGTCCGGCGTGCCGGCTGCGGGTAGCCGGTCTAAACGCCTATTTGGCAAAGAGAGGACGGATGAAATAATGCGTCAACCCACTGTACGAACCACCAAGATTTTTACCTTTGACGCGGCCCATTTCCTCCCCGGCCATGAAGGCAAATGCGCGCAAATGCACGGCCACACCTACCGACTGGAGGTAACGGTTGAAAGAAAAGACGGCGGCGTCGCCACCGGCGGGCCGGAAGACGGCATGGTCATTGATTTCGGCCGCTTAAGCGCCCTCATCAAAGACCGCGTCGTCGACAAACTGGACCACAAAGTCCTGAACGACTGTTTTCCCTTCCGCCCAACATCGGAGAATATGGCGCGGCATATTTTCATCGAACTCAGCGCCATCTTGGCCAACGAAGACGTTAACGTCGTCCGCGTCGTGCTGTGGGAAACCCCTACCTCTTACGTGGAGGTCACAGCATGAAGGCGATTAAATATCCAGTTGTCGAAATCTTTACCAGCATCCAAGGCGAAGGCACCCATATGGGGCTGCCGGCAGCCTTTATTCGCCTGGCCGGCTGCAACCTGCGCTGCCGTTGGTGTGACACCGTCCACGCCTTCGATCCCGCCAACGCCACTTATCTAACGCCGGACGAGATCGCTACCGGCCTTGCCCCACAGCTGGTGGTCATCACCGGCGGCGAGCCGACGCTTCACGACCTCGGGCCCCTGGTCGCCGCCCTACACGCACGCGGCAAATATGTGGCCATCGAAACCAACGGCACCAACCCCATTCCCGAGAAATGGGGCATTGACTGGGTGACCGCCTCGCCCAAGCCGAACAGTGGCTATCTGCTGGCCTGTCAGGCGGACGAGCTCAAGTATGTCGTCGATGACGAGTTTACCCTCGACTGCGTTGCCGATGACGCCGTGCCGCCGGGCCGTATCTTTTTGCAGGTTGAAAGCGCCCGCCCGGAATCGGCAAAAAAAGCGTTCGCCCTGGTCATGGAAAATCCCGAGCGCGGGCTGCGGCTCGGGATCCAACTGCATAAAATATTAGGGGTTGACTAGGGCGCTGCCTTAACCCAAGGCGGCCAAATGCTGGGCTACCTGCTCGCGCAGTTCTTCTTCGCTCAGCGCAAAATCGGCGTCATACTCTGCATCGGCAAAAATCGCCATACCGTTGTCTTCACTAATCTGGTCAAAGACCTCGTATTCCTCGTCGTTGAGCGCGTCCTCAACCTCCGCGTAGGTTTCGGCGAACGCTTCGAGATAGTCGAAAAGATCGATCTTTTGGTTGAGAAAATCCAGGCATATCGCCTTTAATTTTTCGGCTGCGGCCGTCATTGTGAGCATCTCCTTCTGGAAAAGTGGAAATCGGTAAGTGGAAAGTAACAACGTCAGTTTAAGATTGGCTGCTAGTAACCAACATTTGATACTCGTTTTCTTTAAAGCCTAAGACAACAGTTTGGCCATCGGTCACTATGGGTCTAACCATCATAGTAGGATTGGCCTGCTCCAGGCCGATGATCTCCTCTTCGCTCATGCGGCCAAGATCGGGTTTAATCCTTTTGTAAGTTTGGCTGTTCGTGTTAACAAGCTGGGCCAGCGCCACACCGCCGCACTCGGCCAATTGCCTGAGTTCTTTCTCGGTCGGCGGTTCTTTGGCAATATTGCGGAAGACAAACTCCATGCCCTGCTGCGAAAGCCACGCTTTCGCCCTCCGGCAGGTTTGTCAATTGGGCACGCAATAAAAAGTAAGCATTTTGCTCAACTCCTTTGGGTTTTATGCCAATCCAGTGCTTTTATTTTGCCATAAACCGGCATAAAATTAAACTTAAAGGTGGTGCCGGTAATGAACTGGTTTGACTTTATCTTCCGCATATTTGTTTTCTGTATTTCATTACCGTTTGGCGCTGTTTTCGCCCTTATCCCGGCGGCTTTTGACGGTGAAATTCTCAACCAAATCGGAATACCTCTAGACTGGGGTAGATGGATAATGGGCATCATTGCAACCTTATGGTTTTGTTTGTATATGCAAGCACAAATCTTTCCATCCGAAGCGGAAATTGAAGAATTAATCAAAAACCCGGAAAAACTCAAGACAGACCATCAAGAACGACAAACAAATGCCAACCCCCTGATCTGGTTTTTACTCGGCTACTGGTTTGGCAAAAAGTGAAATATCACTATCAGCCATAGCGAAACTGCATTCTACCTAAATATATTCAAAGCAATAAGAGCGACAAACGCTGCCGCGATTATGAGTGCAGTCGACATAAAAAATACTTGGCAATGCCGAGGATTATATCAAACACAGCGCTCCACCTCATACTTCTTGGGCGCAGCTGCCATCAGCCCGGCAAGCCAGCTATGCCCGTTCAGGGACTGTCGCTTCGCAAGCGGCTGGTTCTTTCATAAACAGCGCCAAAATAAAGGCCGCTACCGGCAATACCGTCAGAATGTCAAAAACCATCGGCAATCCTAAACCGTCGGCCACCCGGCCCAAGGCCAACACGCCCATGGACCCCAGCCCCACACTGAAACCGATGGTCAGCCCCGAGGCCATGCCCACATTGCCGGGAAGCATGTTCTGGGCCAGTACCAGACTACTGGCAAATGCCGCCGACAACAGCGCACTGGCAACAACCAAGACGACAAACACAATCCAGCCTTCTACCGACTTAAACATAAACAGTAATACCGACACCGGCAGAATCGACCAGACCATGACTCGTTTGCTGCCCAAACGGTCACTCAAGATGCCGCCAAACAACGTCCCCACCGCCCCACCGGCAAGATATACGGTAAGTAGCGAACTGGCATAGAGCGGATCGCCATGCAAAAACGAAACATAGTAGAGAGGCAAGAAAGTGCTTATCCCAGCGGTGACTGTCGCCCGCAGAAAAACAATCCCCAAAATGATCAGTACCGGCGAGCTAACGGCCGCCTTGAGGCCACCGGCAACCGCTACCCGGTCTGGCGACTGGCGCGGTAGCAGTTTGGTCAGCCTATATAGCAATACGGCCAAAACGATAAACGGTAACAGATACAGGAGCAAGCGGTCGGCACGGTCATCGGCCAATAAAAAGGCCATAAATAGCGACCCGACGGCAAATCCGGCGTTGCCGCCAACGGCAAACAGACTTACTCCCTTTCCTTTGGCTGCGCCACTCAGGCGATTGGCACTTTTGGCCCCCTCGGGGTGAAACGCTGCCACCCCAAAGCCACATAGCGCAGTAAAAGTGAGTACCAACCAATAAGCCGGCGCCAGCAGCGAAGCCACCATGGCCGCCCCGGAAAGGAAACAGCCGGCCGGCATTAGCCATGGCCGCGATTTTTTATCGGTAAAATATCCGAATAGCGGCTGACTGACCGACGAAGTTAAGTTTTGCACCAGCGCAATGGCACTTACCTGCGCATAGCTCAAACCAAATTTGGCTTTAAAATACGGCAATGCTACCAATAATGCACCTTGTGACAGATCGGTAACTCCGTGAGCAGCAGATAAAAGAAAAAGCGGCCACATCGACACACCACCTCCAGGATTTTACAAACGGTAACGATATTATAAGCCTGGAACAAGTAGCTGTCAATGCATCCCCTCACCCCATGTCCCTAAAACTGCCATAACCTTCACCGATTGCACCCTTCAGCGAGTCGGGGGCGGCTTCTTTAGCGCCCATTTCAATTAGGTTCTGCATGAAGTAATGCCCGACCATCTCGTGAATAAGCGTTGCCGGGTCATGGTTCTCAAAGAGCGTGATTATTGCCCGGCCTTCAGCGTCCCAGCTTATCATGCCTCGTGGCTCGGCATTTTCGTTCTGGAACAATTCGCCCGGTTTTGGTATACTATTATCAATAGAGGATTCTGCTCCCGCGCCGGTACGAGTAAGTGAAGGATCGGCGCGTGTAGTCCCGGTCGAATCGTTACCTTCACCGGGTACGCCAGAATCCTCTTTATCATTTTTCCATCCCGTCAGCAGCCATGTTTGAATGCGACCATCCTTATATAAAGACAGAACAGCCGTATGTCCATCGTGATAAACATTGACTCTTTCCCATTCTGGAGGGCCGTACGGTTCGCTGATTTTCCCCTTTGCAATAACCTCAACGAGGTTCCGGGCTATTTCTTCTCCGTTCTTACCTTCCGAATTCCGCATGGCGATAATATGAGAAACACCGCTGCCGCCCTTAAACTTCTATCCTCTGCCTGGCGTTCCCCAGTAAAATGAGATTCCTCCAAGCTCCGGTCGGTACATGGCGTTTAATACATCAGTTTTTTCCCGGATAACTTTTTCCATTGCAATCTGGCCGCGTTTGTATTAGCAGCAATACTATCACTGCTATAAGCGTACTCCTTGCCGCCAAAAACAACAATAGCGTCCGACCTAAGGTCAGGCGCTATTTCTTTTCTTTGCTCCGCCCTCAAGTCGGCGCGGTTTTCCGTGTCGCGAGCTTCAATTTCGCCGGCCAACTTTTGATATCGGCGATAACCGACCATCCATTGTATGTTAGGCTAGCACACCTATTTCAATCCATCATGTGTAGGCTAAGAGCCAGTTGCAACCGGCGCATCCGCATTGTTTATGCCACTGGGAAGAAGTTTTCGACGGCGTGTTGGACGGTATGCGCCAAAGGGATCAGGTGCAAAAAGGTGGCGACGAGTTTTTGCGGAAGATCGATCCTGCCAATCGGCGTCGGCTACTTGGTATTGAAGGTGATATTGCATGGTTACATGGTCGGGATTGGCGGCAATATCTTAGGCAATGGAAAGGGCACGAAGATCCACGGCCGCGTTTAACTAAGGATGACTTTAAATTACAACGCCTAGCGGATAATTACTTAGATCCTCAACAGGCAAGAGGCATAAAGGAAAAATTGCTGTCATATTCATTAAATAGCAATCATCCTGTTGGAAAACATAAGGCTATTGTATTTGAGAAAGAATTAGGATATACTGAAAGTAATTGGGAAAAACTTGAAAAAGAGATACTGTCAGGCTTAACTAAGTTTCCAGCAGTATATGCAGGACAAACGCCGGTTAGTAATAACCCCAAATACGTGGTATCAATGAAAGTGCAAGGTGTAAATGGCGCCACATCTACAATCTTGACAGTCTGGGAACAGACAGCCAGTGGTGAAATAAGGATGGTGACAGCCTATGTCGACAAATAAAGTTCCAAAAATGTTTGATGTAGTACGCCTTAAAGACGGGCGCGAAGGCACGATCATTGATATTTCTGAAAGAAATGGCAATAAGGCATTTGTTATTGAATTTGATCCACTTGATCCGAACATTGAAGTTGAGTGGATTGAACCAAATGAAGTTAAAGAAGTTGTCTGGGAATTTAAAGAATAATTATCATTACCGCCTTTAAGGGCGGTTTTTTCATGCCCAATTTTAGCCAAGGAGGGCAATTGCATGATCCGCGATAAACCCATATATTTACAAGCGCCTGATGGCCCTGGCGGCCGGCTGGCGCTATTTTTATGTCTTCAGTATCTAGGGCCTGGCGCCCATTAGGCGGGGAATGCGGGTGCAACGGTCCGCGGCTGCCGGAGGGGGCAACGTAGCTGCCTGACTTTCAGTCCCCATTAGGCGGGGAATGTGGGTGCAACTACGTTTACCATTTACTAAATCACCATTTAACCAACTTTCAGTCCCCATTAAGCGGGGAATGTGGGTGCAACTCTAAAACTAGTTCACCTTCGTTAGTGTAGGTTTTGATACTTTCAGTCCCCATTAAGCGGGGAATGTGGGTGCAACACCATGAAAAAAACTAATTGCGCCGAAGGCGCGTCGGACCTTTCAGTCCCCATTAAGCGGGGAATGTGGGTGCAACGTCTGGGAAACGCCGCTTCAAAAGATTGCGGACAGCCTCACCTTTCAGTCCCCATTAAGCGGGGAATGTGGGTGCAACACTGATAGATAACCTGAAGAAGTAGAAACGTCAACTACCTTTCAGTCCCCATTAAGCGGGGAATGTGGGTGCAACCCCTCACACGCTTTAACCAAATCATCAAAAACAATCTTTCAGTCCCCATTAAGCGGGGAATGTGGGTGCAACAAAGACATAACGTTTGACCGGCTCAAAAAGTGCGTTGCTTTCAGTCCCCATTAAGCGGGGAATGTGGGTGCAACTTATATCCGATACAAGTTTAATGGCCTGACTCATATATCTTTCAGTCCCCATTAAGCGGGGAATGTGGGTGCAACCGAGGATGGCAGATGGGGATAGGGGGTTCAATCTCTGAGCTTTCAGTCCCCATTAAGCGGGGAATGTGGGTGCAACTCATAAACGACTGGGAACAAAATATTGCCGTAATAAAGCCGCTTTCAGTCCCCATTAAGCGGGGAATGTGGGTGCAACAACGGCATCATTTACCTTTCCCAACAAGCGATCAATTACCTTTCAGTCCCCATTAAGCGGGGAATGTGGGTGCAACATTTACATTACAAGCTACTTTTAATCCAGGCATTGCTACCTTTCAGTCCCCATTAAGCGGGGAATGTGGGTGCAACGTCCAGATCGTACTTGGCCGGAAAGGGACAATAAAAGCCTTTCAGTCCCCATTAAGCGGGGAATGTGGGTGCAACCGACTACGTTGACGGTCCTAAAACCCGCGTATTTTCTGGGTTAGCAAGCATTACATGATTTACTTCACTACTCCAAAAACCCGCAAAAGCATTTTCTGCACGAAAACCACCGGTATTTGCGAAAGTCACTTTACTGATGACAAAATTCGTACCCGGGACAATATTCATAACAACCCTCCGCAATACCAGGATCAATTTCCTCACAGATCATCCTCATTTTATTATCGCGAGACTCAATAAACCATTGCCGCAATTCATCGTCGATCAAATGCATATCCTTGGTTACGATGAGGCGACCGTTGCGGAACTCGCCGTATACAATACAGCCCAAATTAACCGGAACCTCATACAGTGCTTCCATCGCTAAGGCATAGCCAGTAGTGGATAGGCGGTGATATTTTTGTGGCGTACCAAACTTGAGGTCGATAATCATCGGTTCGGACAAAATTAGCGCATCGGCGCTCAGATATTGACTAAGCCCGAGAAACCGCCCATCCAGTTTATTCTCGCACACCAGCGGAATCGCTAAATGAGCCAGCGAATCGGCGCCAATATAAGGTTGTTGCGTTAATATTTCGCCAATTCTTGCCGCAATCCTGCTTTGCTCATAATCGCGCAGAAAGTTTCCTTTTGTCTTAATATCCTGACTCTGTTCGGCCGAAAGCAAATTCAAATCGTCAGGCCATTTGATTGCAATTGGCTGCCGCAGCGCAGCCATTAGCTTCTCCGGTGCATATGTGCCATGATAATAAATCTGTTTTTTTGCATTCTCCATTACATCTACTATTATTTGATGAAAGACCCGGCCTGATATCATGAAAAAGTTGGGCTTCAGCTTATTTTTCAGAACACGGCGCAAATATAAATCACGGCTGGTAGGGCAATAGCCACTACTGACTTCATAGACGGCTAATCGTTCTTCATAGACAGGCTCAAGTGGCGCCTGGTGCCAATTCCAGCCGCGCAGTTCTTCATCGATGTCCAAGCGGCGTGCCTTAGGCAGCATTTTTTTGAGAAACATTTTCCGTTCATCATCAGTTAAAAAATACATTTACCTTCTTCTCCTTTTTCAGGTCATCTACATCGCCGCAGAAACGTTTGTACTCGCAGTCCCGGCATTTAACCACATGGCGCGTTTTGTCCGGCATGCGCTCAGTCGCGATAATATCGCGGATTTTCCCAAGTATTCCATACACAAAAGCGCGAGCATTGGGAGTAATTTCTACCGGAATAATCTCTTTTTTCGGCACGAGGTATAAAAGCCCGTAGCGTACGGTGCAGTCATAATGATCCTCGTGGAGCATCGCATAACTGATAAGCTGATACTTATGATTAAGCGAAGCGCTCCGTTCGGTGAACTTGAATTCCACCGGAAAATATCCTCTGACGGTCGCAATATGCATGTCCAGTTTCCCTTGAAGCCCAAGACGGGCCGATGCAAGCTGCATATGAAAGATCCGCTGGCCTTCCTCTAAGTTGTACCGTTTCAGCGTGCGGCGCTTTTCCAATTTATCGAGAATAAGGTGATCCTCTTTGCCAGCTTCCATTTTATAAGTAGTTTTTTTCTTGACCGGACATACATATAAAAAATAGATGATGCGCGGACAGTAAATATATTGTTTAATATCGGAAACTGTTAGGTTATGCATCTTCCTCACCCGGTTCATCGTAAGTGTTTAGCGATTTCACAAGCCGGAAATCTTTGTCACAGACCGGAACAATAACGAGTCGTGCCGCTTTACGGCCGATGAGTTTCTTGAATTTTAAAAAAATCTCTTCCCGCCGGTTATGATTGAGTTCGCCGAAAAACATACTGTACTGGGCATGTCTTAAGCCGTAATCTTTGCAGGTTTCAAAAATTTTCGTCCGCAGTTTATCATCCTCAATATCATATATAACAAAGTGATTCATACTACCACCCGCAGATAAATGGTTTGTACTTAGCCTCACCGCGCAGGAAAGTAGCAATCCTTCTAGCCTGCGCCTGGATGATAGTTTTTAGTGACTGTTTGCGGCCTTGAAACCGTTCACTCGCCTCCAGCCGTTCAATGATTTTAGCGGCGAGGCTCTTGCGCGTAGCCAAATCAAGCAATCCGTCTTCTATTTTTATGTCCATACCCTTATTAACGGCGGCAATGACCGCGCGATCCACCACCGGTTGCCGAAATTCCTCGATAAAGTCATAGACCAAACTCTTTTTGCCCGGGCGGTCAACATGCAAAAAACCGCCGAAGGGGTCAAGCCCGGCCATTACAAGTGCCCGTTCTACCTGATTAGCTAAAATGGCATAGCCATAATTGAGCAGTGAATTAACCGGATCCTGCGCGCCCCGATGTTCCCGTCCGGGAAACTGAACATTCCCGGAGAATAACAGTTTAACACACTCCCAATACAAGTTACTTATACGTCCTTCCAGTGCCATAATACTACCCCGCACCTCGTCAATGCAGGTTCCCTTTATTTGCGGAAGCGTGCCGGCCAACATCGCCATCTCGTCCACCAAACTGCATACGGCCTTATATTCCGCGGGGTTAGCCGTTTTCCGGTACTTGGCAAAGTATTTCACGGTATTGATCTGGTTGCCAATCTTGCCTTTGACAAAGCACTTTGCCATCTCAATTCCTCGCTCATCCCGGTAAGCGAACAATTGCTCACGCCGGGTCAGGACTGTACCGTTAAGCGTGGGTTGGTACAACAGGGCATATGAATCTCCGCCCGGAGTCATGAAACTGATGGTTATCCCATGTTCGGAACATTCTTTAATAGCGTCACTGGAAATGGTAACGCCGAGGCTGTCGATGGTGATGTGTTCAAGGTCATGAAAAGGATACTCGCCTACCACTTTTCCGTTTTCTTTTACCATTAGCCGTTCACTTTTCTTGCCGATAAACGCCCCATAATTTGAGATAAATAGATGCATTAAATACCACCATCCGAAGATTGGAAAAACTGGCTTATTCGTTTCTAAATGCCTTTTTCCTTATTCTTCCTCATAAAATGGAAAATTATTACACGATATTTATTTTTATAATAAAAAAAGCGACCATCGCTGGTCGCTTTTTCGAGGTTACTCCCGAAAGATGTCATTTAGCCTGTTTCGTATGGGCGGGTAAAGACATTCTCTCACCCCTAATCAGGTTCCGCATCTAAGGTTAAACCCAAGTCAGCGGTATAATCACTTTGAACAATAGAAACTTTTAAAGTATTATCATAGTAAACTTTGCCTAAAGTTTGTAACCGCCGTAATTGACCAATTGATATTGGTACTAATAGCTGGGCAACCTCTAGATAATTACTGCATGAATAGGCCTCCGAAACCAAGCTTTCCGGCAAGACCTCAACTCCATTAAATAATCTATCCCATTGCGCTTGTAGTTCCTTAAGCGTATCGGCACTTTGCAGGCCATAGGGAAGCAATTGTTGCGCAAAAGACTGGTCAAACTCGTAAACAGCACGATCTAATTCATCTGCCAGCTTACGCTTTAAAGTTTCGGGGTAGGAGCTATCCAGAAGACTTTGAGTCATGCTTTCATCCCATATTCTGCAGTGGCTGCTACCTAGAAAATCGTTTATTACTTGAAGCACTTGAGAAAGATGTTCAGCATCGTATGGCTTCGCCCAATCATCAGTTACGTTGCCTTCCGGCGGGCTAAAAATATACACGTCAGCAGGATGCACCTGTTTTCCGTGGCGATTTACACGCCCCATCCGTTGTAATAGCGCTTCCAAAGGTGCTGGTTCAAAAAAACCAATATCATAATCAATGTCAAGTGAAACTTCTACAACCTGGGTCGCTACCAAGACATGCCCAGGTTTAGGAGCTAACTGTTTTTCTTTTCTGCTTCGGTCGCGGGCATTAAAACGGCTGTGTAGCAGTACTACATCGCTAATTTCTTTTCGTAGCATATTGGCTAGCCTTATAGCACGGTCAACCCGATTGACCACGGCCAGAACGGATTTATTTTTAGCAGCGGCCTTAATATGCTGAACAGTTTCCGGAGAAAGAGAAGCAAACGGCAGTCGCGATATTCTATGGCGCTTGACCTGTTTAAGCCAATCTACCGCAGGTTTTACAGGCGCCCTTATACTTGGAAACATCTTTTGTATCGATTGCAACAAGTGACTAGGCAAGGTTGCGCTCATAAACAAAACCCTAGCATTGAACCGCTCACATAGAAATTGGGCAGCAACCAGTAACATCGCAGTTATTTTGGGGTCGTAAGCATGTATCTCATCGAACACTAACTGAGCGCTAAGTGCCGAACAGATAATGGTTTCATATCCTTTTTGCGCGAAAAAACTTTTAATAAGCTGATAAGGGCTGCAGACCCGTAAAAAAGCTACGTTGAGCCTGTTAAGAGCCTCTTGTTGCTTAGCTGTTACCAAGGCATTAGCGGGACTGTATTCCTGGTCTAATAGTTTTTCGTATAGGTAGATTAAGCTTTTTCCATGAATAATAGCAACGGCATCTTTACCAAAAACCATCCCTAACCTCGCGGCCATGGCCTGCATACTCGCCCGATAAGGCAAGAGAAAGAATACTCTCCCGCAAGTCTTGTTCTTATCCCTCTGCAACGCGGCCCATAATAAAGCGCTCTCCGTTTTGCCCGTTCCTGTCGGCGCAATCAAGATCGCATTGCCTTCGGTTTTCGCAAGCAAACGTTGGTGCTCCCATAGATTATCCAGCTTTATGTTTAACGCTGTCAAAACTTCTTCTACATTACTAAAACCGGTTTGTAAGTCAACCTTCGCCGCACTGGCTAGGTGATCAGCCGCGATCATTAGCCCGCGAAGCAAAAAACCGATGTATGCTTTTGGCCAATCAATTGCAGCATGTCGATGTCCCCGATTTTGCTTTTTTAGTTGTAATACAATTGTTTCGGCATCCTGAAAAGATTGGTAGATTGCGGTACGCAGATCAATTGCCGATGTTGGCTTATAGTCATAAGGCTTAATCGTCAGACCGGTCACATTCTTAATTATATTTGCACTATCAGCCAGCAGCCGTTTTAAGCCACCTATTTTATCCTGGGATAAATCGGCCGTTAGCTCCGCTAATGGGGCAATCGCGTCAACCGGTACATACCGGTTATAATAAGCTACTGTTGACCCTTCACCTACCGTAAGTGTACGCCAACCTTTATGATGTAAGACGATTGCGGCCGCCAGATACCCCCGCTCAAATGGCGGTATGTCAAGATACTGTAAAAAGGCCAGACTGAGCACTTCGTGCCGCAGGCCAAAACGGCAATACCCCCGCAACTGCTGTTGAAAGCGGGGATGAATTTTGCCGAAATCGTGTAATAATGCGGCATAAAGCAGAACACGAGGCAAGTCGATGTGTTTTACAGACCGCAATTCTTCTTCATATAAACGAATGTAGTCTCCCATCTGAGCCAAAACAGCAAAAATATGATCCACCAAGGAAGCCGCTGTTTCGTCAGGACCCGGCGGCGATTTAGCCCAAATATCCCCCAGGGATTGTTTAAGCCCCTTATCCAGCAACTTGTTAGCTACCTCCCCCAGGAATGAAACCAAACGCCCCGTGGCAATTCACGCCCTAAAAAAGTTCTCGTATCACTTTCGTCTACCAGCAGGTTGGCAAAGGGTTCTATGCTAAATACATCTTCTTCTACTCCCTCACCAAATATTCGCAGCGGCCGGTCATCAATCTCCAGATATCGTTCAAATACCGGTTCTCGCAATTTATGATAATTGATCCATTTTGGCATGTAAACCGGTCTGCCAACTGATACCCATTGCCGCAACGTCCACGGCAGTAAGGTATTGGCAAAAAACGCCCCAGAAGCTTGTTTAAGTCGAGCCCATGTAATGCTATGAACAGTAGCCAAATCTTGGCTTCTTCCCAATATATAAGCAAAAGCGGGCGATTTAAAAGCCTGTTCCAACCGTTGTAATATTTTATCGTCACCTTTTAAGTATAGCGTCATCCGTGGTCGGAACAAAAATTGCCTACGCTGGGGATTTAAGCTTCCTTTCATATTTTTGGGCAACCCACCCAGCGTCTTTTCACTTCGTCCTGAACCAAACTCAATCATATGGCCTAGTTCTACATCTTCGCCAATACCACCATGTGTAAAAACATAAGAAAACTCAAGGTCCCCAGGATTAAACCATTCTCCCCAAACCCCGCAAAGATGACCATAGATGGTAGCAGGAGGCGGCATCTCAAAAGTAGGTAACCGGCCGATCATGACATGGGGATAGCGAAACGAGGCTGTCATAGCACTCATTTCAATCTTTAACACGTCAACTATGCCAGCCATACTGAACTTTCCCGTTTTAATTCGGCAATAAAAGCCTCAATCGCTTCCCGTGGATGCCCTAGGAATGTTACCCGATCACCATAGATAGCCTTATTTGTCGCAATCTCCTGGAGAGCCTGCTCTAGTTCCTCCCGTTGTTCATCCAGGTATCCTTGCGGTAATCCCACGTAAATACCGCTAAGCAGCTCCTCTTTGTAGACTCGGGCAATTTCTTTAAGTGCCTCGGTCTTGATTATTACTTGTCCCTTATTATTTGCACCGATAAATGTCGAAAATAGGTGGTTGCCTCCCTTGGCCACGGCCATCACACAGAGACGAGGTGTAACATCAGTATAATGCAATGCCAATTTTGCTCCGCCGGTAATCCGGCTTAAACCTTTCAGCAACATTTCTACCCGGTGAAGCCGCTCATTAATCGGTAGTTGATAGGCCTTGCCATTATCATAAGCTTCCAGCCCTCTTTCTTTTGCGAGACTGACGCGCACTTCATCCAAGTGTTTATAGCCCGTACGCTGGATATGGTAAAACCGCCCTATCATAGCTAAATCCAACGAAAATAAACCTTGTAAGGTCGTGCGATAAAACTCATGATAAAATGGCACCGGATACCCCTCGTGCCGCGACATTACTCCATAATCATTGGTAATTTCTTTTAGCGGTGCTACTGATACTAACGTACTCACTTTAAGAGGAGACTGTCGCGTTAAAGTGACGCCCGACTCAACCGCTGTTGCGTTTGCCAAAAGATTACTTTCCTCTCGCTGTTTCTGAGCATCTCTCTTAGTTGACGGAGCGCGCATATAACCAAACAAGTCGTCTTCCGCGTATATGATTGGATTGGCATCAGTATAGGCTATATCGCTTTCGCGGTAAATAGGCGATGCTGTCCAACCCGGTATGTCTTTCAGACTTTCCCGCCACCAGTAACGGAAAGCTTGGGCTGAAACATATGGATAAATCCCGTCCTTACTTTTAATAGCTTTAACAGCAATAGCGTTATCGGTGTTCATGCCATCTTTTTTGCCGGCGTTGTTCAACGCGGAAGCCGGACAATCAATTAGTAATAATCCGGATAAGTATGCCATATCCTTTCTACCTCCCATCACTTTCGCTATCACTCATTTTTTCAAGCAAATCCTGTTTCTCTTTAACTACTCGCTCAAACATCCGTATCAACATTAACGACCTTATAAGATATGCGTCTTTAATATTGGCGTCATCTTCAGAGGCCATGTCAAACATGAGTAAAATGCTATCATACGAAATTGGTTTACCAAACCGGGATAACTCCTTTTGCACTCTGACTAAATATCGCAAAAACTCTTGAGGTAACATTTCCCGGTTATAAAGGTCGTTCAACCACCGAACATCGTTATTGCCTAAGACCAAAACTTCAATTATTCGGTCACTAATATCCCTAATGATATCCAACCGCTGCTTCTCCATGCCACCCACCCTTTGCAAGAACATTTCACATAGTTGAAAATTGTTTAGATGTAAATTTTCTTGCTCTGTATTAAGATAAAATCTTGTCACTATGTTGCGTACTTCTTTCTTCCAATCGCGTTCTTTAAACGCACGCCCTAACGCCTCATAATAAAAGTTACGCCGCGAAACAATATGTTCACCGCTTTGGTTTCCTTGTTTAGCCTTTTGTTTTTTGCCACCACCTTTTTCCTTTTCCGCTTCCCAGGACTTTTTTTCAATCTGACTATGAACTAAACGTACTGCTTCAGGAGCAAATTTTAGGTCACGCCAAAACTCCAGCAATTCTTTTGGGATATGGTATTGCTCAAAATCAGGTTCTGACCCGTAATTAGTGACGTGATACCCAATGCAATCTGCTAAAGGTTTATCTTCACCCATCAGATCATATTCTTCCAACACTCTGCGAGCATCTTCCATCAGACGTGTGTAGGGCCATTTAAAATTAATGACCTTATCTTCCGTAACTGCTAAACTTTGCCTAAACTCACCAAAAGTATTACTAACCAAAGCAAACGTCAACTCAGGTTCGACTGTCCACCAAAATAGCGGACGCCCGTCTACTTTCTTAGTTCCTAGAGGATAGAACTGTACGGCCATCAAGCAGTACCCGCATACCGGCAAACCGGCTACGCCGCCAGGTGCCGTAACCAAAACAGTAGCTCCTGTGAGCAACGGTATATGTTGACGATCGGCCAGAAGCTGCGCCTTGTTGCTGCAAAATGCACAAGACCGCTCTGGCTCCAGCGGTGGAGCATCATAGGAGAAAAGCACTTTTTTGATATATTCTTCCTTTTTAGCCTCTTTGATTGTCGGATTACACCAGCCGGAATTAGGAAAATGAACAGTTAAGTATCCTCTCAAATCCTTACGCTCATAGATGCGGATCAGCCAATCAGCCGCAAATTTTAAATCTTTTCTAGTAAACGCATGACATTCCTTGGGCCTTAAGAGACTTTCCATAACCGCTATGCCCACATCGACAAATGGATGCCCGGTATATCTTAGCATATTGATCCCTCCTCTCTTCTTTCGCTTTTCACCTCATATTTGCCCAGCCCAAACACGCACCCTTTACCGACATGGATTACTTCCCCGAGCTTCAGCAGCGGCCAAAACGGAGCAATGTCGCCTGCATAAACGATTTCCCCGACCAAGCCGCCCATGTTCATTTTTGTTTCCTGCCGGTGCGAATAACGCTCCCAGTCGACCAGCCGCAGGCTGGCATGGGCGGTGTCCACCGTCTCCGCTTCGGCAATAAGCCGCCGGTAATCGACATCTTCTTGCCGATAGCCGTGGAAGAAATAATAGAGCGTACTAATGCGGCGAAGCAAGTTGCGAATAAGCACATGAAAAGGTACCGTCGTAACGAGATTGTGCTCATATTTTAGCCGGGTCATGGTTACAAAGTTTATCACGAGTTTATCAGCCGCAAAGGTCTCTCCCGCCGTTAACTCCCCCAGCGTGACGCCCGCATTACCCGGCGTCACCATGTTGGTCGCCCGGTTATAAACAGGAACAACCCGGCCATCGGCCATCACTGCCCGAAAGTCCGCCAAAACAAACGGCAAACGCCCTTTTCCCAGCCCAATATTGCCTAACTCCTTAAAAGTTAGAACAAAATAGGGTAAATACTGGATAGCTTGTCCAATTAAAACAAGGCCAAACCTGAGCTGTTCCCCCGGCGCGTAAAGCGTTTTGGTCTCTAACGGCGGTTCAATGACAAAAGGCCGGGGAATATCGGAAAGGTTTTTCAGCACAGCACTGCCGGCCGGTGGCGACGGCTCAAAAATTTGCCCATAAGCACAGGCTTGTGCCAACATACACTGCAAGCAACCTGTTTCTGTCTGACTGCAACAAATGCGGCGAAAAACATGGCCAAAGCCGCCGCGCAGGGTAGAGCCTTTATACGGCGGCAGCAGCAAGCCCTTCGGCCCGGCTTCCAGCACCACCTCGTAGCGCGCAACGTGAAAATCAGTAAACAATTATTAGCCCCCTTTACAACGAGGAAAATATCTAAATATTACTAATTTATACCATTCCATATTTTGTCATAATTTCCTGCAAAATTATTCCAAATTTCCCTACTTCAGCCCAATTAATATCCATCCCTTACTTCACTACGCTTCACCACACCATTTTCCCCATTGAGTCGACACCCCATGGCACTTTTTACAATATTTCCCGGGAAATGTCGTTCACTGTTTCAATTTCGGCCGGCAGCCGCGTCATTTCTACATGATCTTCGCCGCAAAAAGGTGCTGGTCATCTGCCGCAGCGGCAACCGCAGCAGCCAGGCCACCAAACTACTACGAAACAACGGCTTCACCAATGTATACAACGTCCTCGGCGGCATGAACCACTGGCCGGGGCCGGTAGAAAAGTGACGATGATATAAAAAGAGCAGCCTGCCTCGCGCAAAAGCTGCTCTTTTCTTTACAATTGTTTATTTATACGTTTTCGTTAAAAAAAGTTTCTCTCTGTATTTTAGCCCATTCCTTACTTTTATTTATAATTTCAACGCAGTCCATTTCCCGAGAACGTTTGCTTAAATAGTCCCAATCTATATGCTCGAAATTTCCTACCATCAAATAGTTGAGCCACTCTTCCGGATCATTCCAATATTTTACTGCACAAGCTCTATCTATTAGAATATCTTCGATGCCTATAACATTAACATTTGTCCCATCTGGCAACGTCACATTCTGAACTCGATTCCAATCACCACCAAGCGGGCCCTTGGGAAATTCAACGACTATGTTGGGATTTTCAGGTAAATACCATGTTCCACCTTCGTTTTTGAAGCCCAAGCCAGTCATAACCTCTTTTATATCATCAGGTCTTGTAGCAATAAAATCAATATCCCGAGTTAAATAGTTTGCGGCTGTATAAAATTCTACCGCCGATCCGCCGACCAAGACCACTTTGGTACCTTTTTTTTCAAGTTCGGTTGCTATTAAAGCCGCCACTGTCATTTGCCGTTCCAACGGATCTTTAATATTGGCGGCTCTAATTATTCTTTCTCTGGTTTCCACGACATTTTATATCCTCCTGGTACTTTTACGATATACCCCGTTTCTTCCGCTTTTTTCAATGAATAATATACCGCCCGGGCCAATGCCCTGGCTTCTTCCGGAGTTCGGGAGCTGATGGGGCGATACTTCCGCGCCGGGCGAGTTGCGCGTGGAAGTTTGACATATAAATTTTTGGTGCGATTAAGAGCAGCATTTAAGTCTATACTGTCACTCATAATTTCACGTCCTTGCTCGTTAATCTCTTCTTAATAATATTTTACAACATTTTATAAACTTTATGGGATCAAGTCCTAATTTATATGTAAAAAGCCCTCAGCTCGTTGAATGTTGTTGGCGCTTCATTCTAACTGAGGATTTTAAATTGGCTCTTTTTTTAATAATTCCTTTTTACACAATTATACGGACTCTACTCTATTTTGCCTATTATATTATTTGTAACTATTTTCACAATTAACGATACTATGATAAAATAACCTTAGTTGTACGAATGATGCGCCATTTCTGCGGATACGCCACTGCTAGGCTACGCCGGCCACGCCTGTTGATACAGGAAGTCGCGCCGACACTGGAAACCGACCATCGCTTTCCTCAAAAAAGCAGACGGCGCCATTGTGCCGATGTTCAATGCGGACCGTAATGTAGCACGGGTTAAGGAGTTCAATAACAGCCATTATACTCAAGCGTTTGTAATTGCCGCTGTTTTAAGCATTGCCGGCATTGGGCTGACGCTCATCGCCCAGCACCGGAAAAACGCAGCGCTACAACAGCTGGCTCATACTAACAATACGAAAGGAGAGGGAATATGAACAAGGTTATGGATTTGGACAAAGTCATGGAAAAGGTTCATGATGGCGCTACCATTATGATCGGCGGTTTTCTGGGAGTGGGTGCGCCGCTGAAGTGTATTGAAAAACTGGTTGAACGACAAGTCAAGGACCTTACCTTAATTGCCGTCGTCAACTCCTACCCCGGCGGCGGGTTCGATTTGGCCCCGCTGTTTAAGAACAAACAAGTAAAAAAATTTATTACCGCCCATACGGGCACATGCCCGGAAGCTCTCGAAATCTACAAAAGCGGCGAATTAGAGGTAGAGTTCTATCCAATGGGCACATGGATCGAGAAAATCCGGGCCGGCGGCGCAGGCTTAGGCGGCGTGCTGACCCCGATCGGCGTTGGGACGCTGGTGGAAGAAGGCAAGCAGAAACTGACAATTAACGGTAAAGAATACCTGTTGGAACTGCCTCTCCGGGCAGACTTCGCCTTCATCAAAGGCTACCGCGCTGACCGGCTGGGCAACGTCCAGTACCGTGGCGTGTCGATTAACTCCAACCCCATTCTCGCCATGGCCGCCGACTATACAGTGGCGGAAGTTAACGAAATTGTCGAAGTGGGAGATATTGAACCAGAGCGGGTAGGCACACCCGGCATCTTTGTCAAAGCGGTCGTGCAGGGATACACCTTTGCCGAGCATCAGGAAATTTTTAAGGACTTGTGGGTGCGGACGGGCCGCTTAAGCTGATTTTTTCGGCCAAATTTTTATGCAAGGAGGTTCATGCACGATGGATTTTAGAGAAATGATTGCGCGCAGAGCAGCATTGGAACTAAGCGACGGAGAAGTGGTAAACCTAGGGTTTGGCATTCCGACAGCGGTAGCAAATTATATCCCAGCCGGCATCAACGTAATTTTGCAGTCGGAAAACGGCTGTCTAATGTTTGGCCCCACTCCCAAACTGGGCGAGCAAGACGCCGACATCGCCAACGCTGGCGGGCAACCAATCACGCTCATGCCCGGAGCGTCGATTTTTGATCTGGCTACCTCGTTCTGCATTATTCGTGGCGGTCATGTTGATACGACTATCCTAGGCGCCCTGGAGGTGGACCAGGAGGGGAATATCGCCAACTGGGCTATGCCCATCGCGCCGGGCAAATATTCGCCGGGGATGGGCGGCGCCATGGACCTTGTCGGGGGAGCGCGCAAAGTCGTTGCCACTTTGCAGCACACTGACAAGAAGGGCAATTCCAAAGTGATGAAAAAATGCAGTCTGCCCCTTACCGGCAAGGGCGTAGTAGACGTTATCATTACTGACAAGGCGGTGTTTAACGTAACACCCCAGGGATTGGTGCTAAAGGAAATTGTGCCCGGTCTGACGGTACAGGACATTAAAAACATTACGACAGCAGAATTCACCGTAGCCGATGATCTTTGTGAATACCGGCTGCATCCGTAAAAAATCTCGGCCCGGGTTGCCGGCTTGCCGGTAGGCCTCCCCGGATAAGAGCACTGACCTTCGCCCCGCGCCTATCCCATTTACTCTACCGTGTCAGTGCCCATGCCGGGCGCACGAAGAAAAATCCAAGACCGCTATAAACCGGTCTTGGATTTTTTTGTAATACCATTATGCCTTCACTTTTTCAATTGTAACCGGAACAGCTTGGCGCGCATTGGAACCACAAGCAAAATCAGCTAAAGGCTGTCGGCCCTTGCGGCTTGGATCAAACATACCCAATTGGTTAATCCAGGCGCCGGACGCCCGGCTTTTCGACAGTTTCATCACTTGATCTCCCACTACAACGTCGGCAGCGCCTTCCCCAAAGCGGCCGAAGCCATGTTCAACCCCGACGGCTTGAGGATGGATCCCTTGCCGCAGCCGGCAGACGCCGGTTAAGGTACCGTGCGGAGATCTAAGCTTAATTGTGTCGCCGTCTTTTAGCCCCAGCTTATTACCCGTCTCTGTATTAATATCAATATAGTTGGTATACCGAATTTCCCGTATTTGTTCGGAGGAAGCTGAGGCCGCTGATACCACGTGAGACTTATAACTAAATGCCAGGAAAGGATATTGGGCCGGGTCGGCAACGTGGGCCAGCGGCGTACCGTCCGTAAGACGGGGCTCGTAATACAGCGGAACACCGCTGTAGCGCTCGCCGGTTAAAGCGTTGCGGGTTGTACCTACCGTTTCGTTATAGATTTGAATCGCCTTGGGGTAGCGTTTTGCCAACAGCTCACCATCATATGCTTTGGACTTCGATTCATACCGGCCGCCCCTTGCCATGATGTAAGCTACCTTACGCCAGTTTTCGCCACACACGTTTTGTAATCTTTCACGCCACTCATTCAATCCGCATATCTCTAATTCTTCGTCGCTAATATCCGGTACGGGCGTACCATCCAAAGCAATGTTTTCAAACACCCGCAAATAGACATCTTCGGGACGATGCAATGGATACAGCTTCCCGTCCGTCCCCTTAATTGCCTTATCGCCGAAGCCGGGAAGTTTCAATGCCTTGCCCAGTTCGATGAGAAAACTGTCCAGACAAATCGGTTCACCATTGGCCGTTTTGGCCGTTCTTGGTTCCACAACCGGGTACCGGATAACACTGGCTTTGGTCAGCGTACCGTGCCACGGTCCTAACACACCCCAAGTTTCATACATAACGCTGTCAGGAATGATATAGTCCGCTAACTGCGAAGTTTCGTTGATAAAAGGATCAACTGATATAATCAGCGGAATGGACGCCTTGGGATCTTTCAGCTTTTCCGCTAGAAACTTGGCCCCCGATGTGCCGTAAATAAAGGAAGCATTATAGAGGAGCAGCGCTTTTAACCGGTATGGATAACCATTTATCGATGCATTAAGAAACTCTGTTTCCACCGAGTTAGTAAACGGGTACCACTGGTCTTCAGCCGGATAAGGCTTGCCTTGGGCCTTTTTGCGCTTGTATTCACTACTCTTTTCATAAGGGCTGCGGGTGCGGTCCAGGCGGATGCCGGATATTTTCGGCTTATTAGGATAAGCAAAAAGATCATACCGCGGTCCTTGCCAATCAGCGAATTTGCCGCCGCCGGTACTCATGCCCCCTTTGTATCCGACAGCGCCGACGAGAGCCGTCAGCGTCAGAATAGCGTAGGTAGTATAAAATCCGGTAGTGTGCATGGTTCCCCCATGGCAATGGATCCCAACCTTACGGCCATGACTGGTAAACTCGTCGGCCAGCCATATCAGATCTTTCAAGGGCACACCGCTAATCTCACTGTATTCGTGCAGCGTTTTTTGCATGGCCGCTTCTTCCAGCAGCTTAAACGACGACTTTACAGCAATGCTTTGCCCGTCGATGGTTACTTTCTGATCCACACTTAGTCTTGCTTTGCTTGTCTGGGTGACAAGAGCCAATTCTCCGGTCGCGTGGTCAATACAGTAGAAAATCTTGCCCGGCTCCTCGCCTTCTTTAACCGGCGGAACTTCTTTGAACAAAAACTTTCCTTCTAACGGATGGCCTTTTTCCACGACCACCAGATGGGAAGCGTTGGTAAAACTGCCCTCTTTGTACTGCTTCATCGCTTCCGCACTCGGTATCGACAAATAGGCTTCGTTATACCGCTTGTTTTCAATAATCCAGCGAATCATCCCCATGGCCAGCGCCAGATCACCCTGCGGTTTTATCGGGATCCACGTCGAACGGTCTGTAGCAATGGTATCGCTGTTGGTTAAGATAGGTGTAATGGTAACATAACGTAATTTCTTTTCAGCCCGGGCATTGGCAAGCAGTTTTCCCATTAATTTAAAAGGATTACCTGCCTGCCCAGGAGCCGTCCCCCAGTTGATAAGAAATTCGCATTCGTCAAAGTCTGGTTTTAAATGGGGGTACTTTTCAAAATCGCCCAGAAAAGCGGCGCTGCCGGCCCGCATTGAAAGGCCGCAGATAGAAGTGTGATTGGCCATATTTTTTGTACCGAAGGCCATAAGAAACCGCTGGACGACAAAATTTTGCCGCCCATCATCAACGGCGCCGATACAACCAAGCTGCTGCGATTTGGGACCATAATCCGGATTATCGGGATCAATCAAGGTAGTGGTGTCTCGTATGGCGGCCAGGCCGTCCACATGACCTTCGCCAAAGAGGTCTCCCCCTTCGACGATTTCCTTGATGGCTTGTTCAAGCGAAATGGGTTGCCATTTGTTCTCGCCCCGTTTGCCTACCCGCTTGAGAGGCGTCAAAACCCGGTAAGGATCGTGAATTTTGTCAAAGACGCTGTTGCCGCGGGCACACACCGTAGAACGGTTGGTTTTCTTATCACCGCCTCCTGCCGTCCATGCAAGACTCTCTTTGATCTCTGTATTGAATTCAAGCCACGGATGGCTGGAGAGCGGATTGTATGGATTTCCGGTTACCCGTACCACCTTGCCGGTCGCTTTGTCTATTTTAACGCGGACACCGCAATGGGTAGTGCAGCCATTGCACATGGTATTGACCAGTTTAAAGCCTGGATCGAGATTTACTTTGCCGTCTTCGCTAACGGTGTATTCAGGTTGTAAAGCATTGCCGTAAACAGGATCAGCGGCCCGCTCCCCTTGATCGCGGAAAGTGGCGGCCAAAGATAGCATATCCTTATAGCCCGAGATTGCTCCCACGGCTGCTATTCCCGCCGTGGCTTTCAAAAAGTTTCGGCGACTCGTATCCATGATAGGCTCCTTTCTCATAATAGCGTTTCATCTCATCCCCCCAAGGGAAAAGAAGCATAACAAGACATAATACGGCAACAAACAGGCTGCCGTTAGCCAATACGGACGCAATACTGTCCTGTCCGGTAACGGCTGCATGGTACTCTAACAATCCACCTGTAGATTTGGCCATTCCCTGACCCCCAATGACGGTGTTCCAGCGGAAAAGCCATACGCCGGCGGCACTGATGAAGCCTGCGGCCATGACGAAAGAAAGCTTTTGCCGTAGCGCGGTGAAACCGACCGCCATGGGCAGAAAGAGGCCAATAATATATTCGATGACCACAATGTCAAACTGATGGTAGCTGAAAAACTCATAAAGAGCATATTTTTCGCTGCCGTTAAAAGGCATGGCAAACGTTAGCCAGAAAAACCGGATTACCAAGTCGATGACAATGAACCAGGCCAATAATTTTCCTAAGTCAGCCATTAGCGCCAGATCCACTTTACCAACAGGGGAAAAGAACTTTTGCACGACCGGCAGCAGCACCAGCAGAAGTCCCGTGCCTGACACCATGGCGCTTGCCAAAAACAGTACGGGCATTAAAGGCGTATGCCAGAGCGGAAAGGCATGGACGGCGCCAAGAATATAGCCGGTATAGCCATGAACGGAAAGGGCCAGCGGTATACCGGCAGCGCCAAGCCAATAGCTTAACTTGTGATCTTTCTTTCGCTCCGTATCGTTAATGGCTGTACGGCCAAAAGTAAGAAACTTGTATATTTTTTTCATGATACTGTTCCGGGAAGTTTGCATTCGTCCTATCAGATCTTCCCGGTACATGATGCAAGCTTCAGTGAAAATTAACAGCGGATACGCCAGCAGCAGCAATACCCCCCACTTCATCGGCGAGGTAGGAAAGTTCTCCCAACCGTAAAAGAAAAAGTGAATGACTCGTCCCGGCTGCCGCAAGTCGTCAATCAGATTAAAAGGTGCGACCACCAGCAGTACAAAAGCCAGAAGCAAGGAAAACCCGGCAATGGGTTTATATTTTCTCATCCCGAATACGTGGGCAAAACTGGATATGATGAAGGCAGCCGCACTCGACCCGGTAAACCAAAAATAATTGGGAATATCAATCCCCCATGGCCGATCCGGCGTAATATTCCAAAGAGTTGTCAGAAACTCATTCACCTTTGCTTGCCTCCTTCGTATGAATTGTCGTCCATTCTCCCCGCAGGGTGCCTTCTTGTTTCCGAACCAGGTCTTCCAACGCTGCGCTGGCAACAGGTACCTCCTGAATCCTTCTGTCAAGATGAATATAGAAGACCATGGGGCCCGTACCTTGCGACGGACGCAAAACACTGGTGGGGAATTTCTGCAACAGCTGACTCACTTCACTCTTCGGATCGTTTAAATCACCGCAGATCCTGGCGCCGCCAACACAGGTTTCGACGCAAGCCGGCAGCAATCCCCGGTCCAACCGATGGGCACAAAGAGTACACTTGTCAGCCACTTTGGTAACGGGGTTGAAAAACCGCTTATCATAGGGGCAAGCGTTAATGCAGTAACCGCAACCCCAGCAAATCGTATCATCTACAACAACGATGCCGTCATCCCGTTTAAAGGTGGCTCCCGTGGGGCAAACGGAAACGCAAGCCGGTTCGCTGCAATGGTTGCACAATTGAGGCAAAAACACTTTACGCACCGCCGGGTATGTACCGGTTTCAAATTCGGCAACCCAAGTCCGATAGTAACCTGCAGGTACGCGGTTTTCTATTTTACAAGCAGCCGTGCAGGCCTGACAGGAAATACATTTTCGCAAGTCAATAACCATACCGAACCGCTTGCCGGTCTGACCGGTATACCGGGGATCCTTGCGATCCCGACCGGGAATCTTCATCGATGCGGAAGCTACGGAAGGGGCAGCGGCTACGGCCGCTGCCAAAGTCGTCGATAGTTTTTTCAGAAAGCTGCGGCGCTTCATTTTGTCTTGTTCCATAATTCCTCCTCTTTCCGTTCCTGACACTGAATCGTCCGTATGGTATATTGCATGTTTCATGCCAACTGCATCGGCCCTTCAAAACCGGGAAAAATCGCGGTAACCACAAATGGTTGCATGCGTAAACTTAAGGATCTTTGCCAATATGACAAAACGTTTATGCATAATTGGCAAGAAGCATTGCACCTATGCCAAAATGGCAGACAACAAAAAAGTCATACATACCCACGCCGCGGACTTAAGCACGCGCATGGGGATGTATGACGGTACACGCCAATAAAGTAAATAAAAACAGGATGAACCAATTACGTTAGTTCATCCTGCTGTGCCAAATTCCATTCCTCCAAATACCGGTATAAGGTTCGGAGTCCAATGCCAAGTTTTTCTGCTGCCACAGCTTTATTGCCCCCTACCATGGCCAAGGTTGCTAAGATGTGCCTCCGCCGCACCTCTTCCAGCGGCATCCCCGGCGGATAGACAAAGGCCGAATCAGCCGGCTTGTGACTACGGGAACGGTCAACTCCATCGTCACAGAAGCCAACGAAATGGTGCCAGCTAAGCATCCCGCCATCATACAGCATACACGCCCTGTCTACCATGTGGGCCAGTTCCCGCACATTGCCCGGAAAGCGGTATGCCTCCAGCCGTTCCCAGACCGACGGATCGATGGGCGGCTGGCGATGCGGATAACGGCGTTTCAGGAAGTATTGTACTAAGAGGGGTATATCGCCCCGTCTTTCCCGTAAAGGCGGTAAACGCAGCACCATGCCGCTAAGGCGGTAATAGAGATCCTCCCGGAATTGCCCGGCAGCAATGGCTTCCTCCAAATTCTTGTTTGTGGCGGCTACAACGCGAACCTTACTTTTAAATAATCGGTTATTGCCGATCCGTCGGTATTCGCCGGACTCTAAAAACCGTAGCAATTTGGCCTGCAGGCCAACCTCCAGTTCACCAATTTCATCCAAAAATAACGTGCCCTCATGGGCCGCTTCCACCAGTCCCACGCGGGAAGCGACAGCACCGGAAAAGGCACCTTTTTCATGGCCGAACAGTTCGCTTTCCAGCAAGTTACTTGGTAAAGTCCCGCAGTTAATGGCAATCCACGGCTTCCCCTTCCGGTTGCTCCAATGATGAAGTGCTTTAGCTATCAATTCCTTACCGGTGCCGCTTTCACCGGTAATCAGAACCGGTATATCCCATGAAGCCGCTTTGCGCGTCAAGTCAATCACCTTTAGCAGGGCCGGACTGTTTCCCACTATCTCCGGCTCGCCTGTCTGCCGGTCCAGGGCCCGGTTCAATCCTTCCACCCGATCGGCAAGGCGGCGTTTTTCCAAAGCTTTTGCCAACACCAGTTCCAATTCTTTTAAATCCAAGGGTTTGGTCAGATAATGGTATGCTCCTTGGCGCATGGCCTCAATGGCTGTTTCAATGGTGCCATGGCCGGTCATCATGAGTACTTCTGGCGGCGACTGCAGTTGCCGCAGCGCTTGGAGTACCTGGATGCCGTCCATGCCCGGAAGGCGAATGTCAACCAGTGCCACATCAAACGACTTTTCTCGGGCCGCTTTCAGGCCCTCCTCGCCGCTGGCCGTAGCGGTTATGCAATATCCTTTGCGATTAAGTCTACTTTCCAGCAGCGACCGAAACGAATCCTCATCTTCAATGATCAACACATGAATCACTGCTGACGTTTGGTTTTCCATGCTGATCTCCCCCGTTATTTGCGAGGGGAAGCCGTAAGGTGACCACCGTCCCTTTGCCTTCTCCCTCACTGAAAATCTCTAATCTGCCTCCCCAGCCTTTCACCAGCTCATTAACAATATATATTCCTAACCCCGTACCTTGTCCGGGCGGTTTTGTCGTAAAAAAGGATTGGCCGATACGAGACAGGTTTTCTTTGGGGATGCCCACACCGGAGTCAATGATACGCAGAAAACACTCTTGGTCCCTTACTTCGGTCTGAATTGCGACCCGGTCGCCTTCGCCGCAAGCATCCAGCGCGTTAATCAGCAAATTGAGCAATACCTGCTGCAACTGTCCCCGACTGGCTATGACTACCGGCAAAACGCCGGCGCCATTCGTTATTAGGCATTTTTGCAAGGTAACGCCCTTCTTTTGGGCACGATACAGGAGCAATTCCCGGACAGCCTCTACCGTCTCCACAACATTGACAGGTTCGCTTTCAGCTTGAGGCAAACGCGCCGTATCGAGCCACATCCGAATTATGTTTTTGCACCGTTTCGTCTGGTCGCAAATAATGGAAAGATATTTTTCGCCATCGACAAGCAGCGCCTCATTGTCTCCTTCTCTCAGCCGATCGAGCATATCCTCACTATATCCGGAAATAACAGCAAGCGGATTGTTTATTTCATGGGCCACACTGGCAGCGACCGTTCCCAGGGCGGCCATTTTGTCCGTTTGGACCAGCCGTTCCTCCAATTCTTTTTTCTGCCGCTGCTCTTTTAACATCCGGTTAAAGGCACTGACAAGACGGCCGACTTCGTCATCACCGCCGCCCGGAAGGTCATGATCCCATTCTCCCCGGGCTATTTTGTTTACGCCTTGCTCTAATTCACGAATGGGCTTGGTAATTTTGTTAGCAATAATATAACTGATACCAACCGCCGATAAGGATAAAAAAAGGCCTACAAAATAGAATCGCACCATCCAATCCCTAACCGGTTTTAACGCCTCATCCCGCTCTTTCTCTACCACTACAGCCCATCCCCAGCTGCCCACAGGAACATAGGCGCCTAACACATCAGCCCCTTGATAATTCACGTATCGTTTGGCTGTTGTTTCGCCAACCGCTGCCGGTGTTTCCTCACGGCGTAAGGTTTGCATGAACTCTTGCACCGCTAAACTTTTCCGGACATCGACGCCGCTCAATACTTGACTAAAATCTTCATGTCCGACCAGTTGACCCGTTTCATCAACAATGAAACTGTTTTCCCGTCCCTGCGTATTACCGGTTAAGGCCAAGTCGGCCACGCCTCTCAAGCGCACCTTGCCGCCCAAGTAACCGATGGTCTCCTGCCAGCCGGTGGAACGAATGGGTGTGCAAATCATCGATGTGATCCTACCGTCACTTTCTCTGTGAACATTGGTAATAAAAGAACTCTTTTTTTCCGGTTTGACTACTGCTTTTTCCGGCTGGCCCGACCCGGTCGGCCGCCACCGGGATACCCAAGCAATTGAATTGCCTTTTTGGTCCAGCAGATACACCTCTTCCAGCAGGGGATTTGTTTTTAACAGATCATAAAACAAAGCTTGACGGCTTTCGGCATCCATGGTAAACAGCCGCTCATGGGAGGTCATTGCGACAGCCTGCAGATGATTGTCTACTCCCATCAGCAGTTCATTCACCACATCGGCTTTGACACGAGCGCTCGCTGCCGCTTTTTCGGCGACTCCCGCTTCCAGTCTGGGGCCGATGGTAAAGATGACAAAGAGGCAAATTAAAATGAGCGGCATCCATGCCATAAACAGCCCGTATGCTAATACTCTGGTTCCAATCTTAGTCATTGGCAGTCCTTTCCTACCAACTGGTCGGCATAATGCAACTGAGCCGGCGTTAACGTAACACCTATTCGCCGAGCAATATCGACGTTGATCACAAGTTCAACCCGATCCGGAGTTTCCACCGGAATATCCTCTGCCGAGCGTTGCTTAAGCATTTTCGCCACAAGTCTGGCCGCCTGCCGTCCTTGATGATATACATGAGGGCCGAAGGATGCAAAATAATAGGTTGAGGCATCTTTAACCCGCAACCCAAAAACAGGAATTTTTTTGGCCAGCGACAAGCGGTATAAAACTTCTCCCCCCGACTCAATCATAAAACTTGGCATGAGCAGCAATCCGTCACAAGCACCAGGAAAGAGAGTTGTTTCCAGGGCAAGCAGGTCATAAGGAGAACGAACAGGGTATTTCACCACTTCCACCCCCAGCAGTTGGGCGGCTTCTTGGGCGAATTGCACCCCTTGCTCACTGGGAACAATGCCCGGCTCATAAACAACACCGACCTTTTTCAAACTTGGTACCAAGTGCTTGAAGTATTCAAGCCTTTTCCCCGACAATTCGGCGTCAAGGTTTTCCACCCCTGTAATGTAACGCGGTTGTTGGGGATTTTGATATAATCCCCGGGACGCCGCCGATGCTACCCCGGCAAAAACCACCCTTACAGTTCGCCCCGTTTCTTTATACCGGCGCTCTACTGCTTGCTGCACAGCGTCAACTTCCAGACCGCCCAGCGCCACAACAACGTCCGGTTCCGCCCGCACCAAATCCCAAGCCAGTTCGGCAAGCCTCAGCCGGTTTTCACCGGCAGAGATTATCTGATACACAATATGGTTACCCTCCACAAAACCAAGTTCAGCCAATCCCTGCTGCAACCCCAGCAGTTTTCCCCTCCGCGATTCACCTGACATCAGCACCGCCACCCGCCGGGGCTTTTCCTCTGTTCGCTCAGAAAACAGTACGGTTAAAGCAAAACCGGCAAGAAATACAAGCCCCAGGATGGCCATGATGATGTATATATATTTTTTCTTTTCCCCTTGCAACATGCCTTTTGTCAACTCCTGACCCGGACTACCCGCCTTGTCTGCTTACATCGTTACTTTCTCCTTCGCTAAGAGATTGCCCTTTCCTTCTGTTTTAACATATGGTGTAGGGCGCCCCATTATCAAGACACATTCTTTGGAGCGGTAATAGGCGCTGGTGCGGTTAACAGCCAAAAGCTCGGCCTGCTTTTTAGTGTGATTTCCCGGCATTCTAAATCCCTTTCTTCTACGCTGGCTGAGTTCTGAAGATTTTTTGAGCCAGTTAACTCTACAGTCAACTGACCAATTTGCCTTGCTAATTCTTCTTTTTCAGCTTCATATTTCTTGCACATCTTTTCCATTTCACTGGCGCCTCGAGTAAACAGGCTTGGCAAGTTATCAATGGCTTCCGCCTTCCAGCGGGCTAGTACCGTGGTATGAATCCCGGTTTCGGCGGCTATCTGCGAAATCGTTCTTTCTTCCTTCAATAGTTGAAGGACAATACTAGCTTTTTCTTCTAGTATGTAAGCTCTTCTCTTCTCCATGGCTCTTATTATAGCTTAATTTTTTTGCTTTTGTGTCCAACCTATGGGTCCATTATATAGAGTCTCCTTTAACGTCCTCCTTCATAGGGTTCAATCCCTTATAGGTAGATCGAGTAGAAGGGGGCGGCTAGCCCCCGCCCTCTCACTCCGCCGGACATGCGGGTCCGCATTCGGCGGTTCACCAAGCTTGACGAAGCATTTGGTAACGCTCGGTTAAACTCATCAGGCCCTGGACTTGCTAGTAGGCATTGCCCAAGGCTCTGTTCATTGGCCCGTGGGCCATTCGCCATGGCTCTTTGCGGGCGTTGGCGAATTCATGTGCTACCCATTTTGGCAGTCCCAGTACGCGTAGTTCGCGATATTTGGTTCGCACTCGCTTCCACTGCTTCCAGAGGCACATGCGTAGTCTCCCCCGCATCCATCCTTCTAAGTCCTTGAATATGCTGGGCGTGTCAGCCTGGACGAAGTATCATATCCACCCACTTCCCCATCCACAACCACACCATTAACCATGATGCCTGCCTGGAGGTAGCGACAGATAAGTTTTAGCACTCTCTTGTCCGTTACTTTCCGGGCCACTCGGGCCATGAGAATGTCATGGTTTACTCGGGCAAATAATTTCTCGAGGTCTGCCCTCTGCTGACTCCTGCCGGCTCAGCCGGACCTCTCGGCCCGGGTTGCTAGCTTTCTCTGGCTTGCTGGCAGGCCTCCCCTGGTAAGAACACTGACCTTCGCCCCGCGCCTGCCCCATTTACTCTACCGTACTTTGACAGCCTAGGATTTTGCTGTGTAGCGCCAGCTCATCCGAACGGACCAGCCTCGTATGGGGGTCTTGTTCATCAGGCCGCGGTTTTGCCTCCGGCCTCCTTCAGACCTCACCTCGCGGTAGGCGCCCTTGCTTTTTGGCTAGCAGGCTGGTGCTGCCTCGCCTGCAGTGGACTTTCACCACCAAGTCAGTGCCCATGCCGGGTGCACAAAAAAGAGCAGCCTGCCTCGCGGTAAAGCTGCTCTTTTTTATATCCAATAATTGTTACCCCAGCGGCATCCACACGCCGGCCACGACAATGCTGTAGCGCAGAGCTAACGCCCCAACCAAGAGACCTAAACCGCAGATAAGAGCGTTTTTACTGCTATGGTCTTTGCTGCACAGCTCAATATAGAGCGGAAGTGCCAGACCGGCAAACACGACAAGCCCCCAGAACGGCAGAGCAAGCGAACCTTTGAGAAGGATGTCAACACTGGCCACCGTAGCCGCGTTGCCAGTACCGGCTACAACCAGAAGAGCGGTAAGCAAGAAAGCTTTGCTGAACAACAACCAGAGGTCCAAGTGCATGACAGTGACTATCACCGTTTCTTTCACCCCGCGGAGGCCCTTATCAATGACGGCCAGAACGAGGACCAAGCCAGCGCCGGAAGACAATGCCGACAACAAGAACAGGGCTGGCAACAGCGGGTTGTTCCAAAACGGAATTGCTTTGACGACGCCAAGCAAAAGGCCCGTATAGGTAGCCGTGCCAATAGCTAGTCCAAAACCGATGCGGTCAAAGACAGGTAATGCTTCTTTTTTCGCCCAGGCACAGTAAAACTGGTAAAGGCCTAGGCAGATAAATAAGGCAAGAATGATAGTACCAATAGAAATCATGGAAGAGTAGAACCGGATAACGGCCAACACCGCCCGCGTCGGTTGCCCCAAATCAAGGACCAGGAGCAGTGAGCCGAAAGCAACGAGAGCCGGTCCCCAAAAATAGGCGGTGCGGGCCAAACTGTCATCGCGCCGCCACAGCTTACTGCCTATTCCCAACATATACACACCCGCACCCGCTCCGGCCAGGAAAAGATACCATGCTACAAGATGTCCCCAGGTAGTCTGCACAACGAACTGCACGTTTCGGCGCCTCCTTTAGTCGGGAATGTAGTAGACGGCCGGCCTGGTTCCCATGTTTTCCATCAGGCGCGTCGTGTAGCTTGAACCGAGCAGCTTGGCCACCTCACTCTGCGGGTCGTCCAGATCGCCGAATATGCGGGCCCGGCCGGGACAAGCCACCACACAGGCCGGCTGTTTTCCTTGCTCCAAGCGGTGCAAGCAAAAAGTGCACTTGGTAGCCGTGCCGGAGCGGTGTTTTTTATAGCCATGTTGTTCAAGCGGCGTCAAACCGTGTTTGGGATAATAGGGCTTGATCTCAGTAATGACACGCTGCTGATAAGGGCAGGCGACAACACAATAGCCACAGCCCATACACTTGCCCGCATCCAGCGCCACAATGCCATCCGGGCGCTTATAGGTCGCTCCAGTCGGACACACAGCCAAACAGGGAGGGTTGGCGCAGTGATTACACAAGACGGGCAGGAAGGTCATACGGGCATTGGGGTACTGCCCCGTTTCCTTTACATAGACTTTATTCCAAAATACCCCCGGCGGCGTAGCGTTTTCTGCCTTGCAGGCCATCACGCAGGCATAACAGCCTACACAGCGCCGGAGGTCGATCACCATACCATACCGTGCCATGGTTTACCTCCTAGTACAAGTTACAGCTTCTGTAGCTTTACTTTAGTATCCCGGTCAAGACAGATTTTCAGCGGGTTTATATACTCCTCTGACAATTTCAGGAGGTCGACAAAGGCCGGACCGACTGCTGTCGCCGGATTGGTGTTGGCGTAACGATGCCCGTAGGCACCGGCGATTGCCAACACATCATGATGGATGACCTGGCTGGTCCTGATTTTACCCTGCACCTTACCACCCGTAAAAGAAGTAAGTTCTACCAGGTCGCCGTCCTTCAAACCCCGCTGGCGAGCGGTGGCAGCGTTCATAACAATATGCAGCGAATAGGGATCCTGGGCAACGGTGAGATCCATCAGCCAGGGATTGCTAATATTGCAAGCAAAATGATGCTGCATGTTTTTATAGTTAATGCAGTACAGGTCGAATTCACCCGCTGCTTTATGTTCAGGATGGGGCTCCCAACTCGGCAGCGGGGCGAAATATTTTAACACAAAGTCATTGCCGGGCCGCCGGACAATCCCTTTCTCCGCCAGTTCGCGTTCCAGCCGCTGGCGGTGGGAGGCGAACTCCTCGATATAGAGGGGAAAACGGGCCTTAGGAAACCGGGAGTAGCCGTAATATTCTTTAACGCCAAAGGCTTTGACAAGGAGTAAGCCATTTTTTTTGAACCAGGCAAGGTCATACATGCCATTGGTCTTGGCCTTGCACTGCCGGTCCATGATTTCTTCCCAGGTATAGGTCTTCTCGACGTTCAAACTGTACTTGCCCAGGCGCAGACCGCTATTAAGCTGCGCCAGCACACCATTGGGTCCCTTAAGGATGCCGAGGCGTTCACTGAGTTCTAGGATGATTTGATTGCCTTCTTTGGTATTATACAGCGGTTTTTCCAATACCGGCTGCTGCAGCGCCAGACCATAAGTTCCTTTTTCCCGAAAAGCACTAGTAAAGGAGGTTCGCGGCGCTAAGGCGCTTATTCCGTACCGCTCTAGCCAGCTGCTTTCCGGCAGCACGATATCGGCATACTCAGTAGGCGCGTCGAATTCATAAGAAATAGCAAAGATAAACGAAAACTTGCGAAATACTTCGTCAAGATGCTTAGGGTCGCCTAACAGTGCCTGCGGATTACCTCCCCATATTCCCAGCACCTCGGGCGTATACTCAAACCCATAGGCCTTGGGGTCCTTCATCGTGATCCAGGCCAAACCGGACGAAGATCCAGGAATAGGCGAATGGTCTTCCAGGCTAATCTTATCCGGCACTTTTTTCAGGGGTCGATAGTAAAACTCCCGGCAGGTGTTCATGCCATCCACCGGATTAATTGTGACAAAGGGCCGTCCGGCTGCTTTGGCCGAACCGGGCACATCGGTGGCACCCACAATTTGCGCCAGAATTTTTGCGGCATGGACGACAAAATAATTGTCCACATGACACTTAGCCCCCTGTTCGGCAATGACAGCTACCGGCCGGTAGGGGTAAGTCACACCGTCTATGATAATGGTTCGGCCGATTTGAGCGTTGTCCACCCATTCACGGGCCAGCCGCCGCACGACCTCTGGTGCAATGCCGGTAATGTCCCGGCCTTTTTCTGGTGTGTAACCCTTTACATGCTCCTTTAGAACCTGGAAGCTGGGTCGGCATTTTTTGCCGTTCACTTCAAACACGCCTTCCAGGGCAACGTCCTGGACCGTCGGGTCGTCGAAAGCTTTCGCCGCGTTAGCAACGCTATCCCAGACCATCGGTTTACCTAGTTTCTGACCCCGCACCTTGTCGTCGAGTTGGTCGGCGGTACGGATATATAGTCCGTCTTCGTCGACAAGATAGCCAGCGTTGGTCCGGTTTTTCAGATATGGCGCATCCCACACCTTGAGTTCATTAATGATGACATTAATCATAGATAAGAGAAAATAGCCCGTAGTGCCAGGAATAATCGGCACCCACTCGTCCGTTTTGGCAATTGACGGACTGATGACCGGCGTAACATTAACCACTTTCAACCCCTGGGCACGAGCGTTGACGAAGGCGTCTATTTCTTCGGTATTGCCCTTGCCCCCTTGCTGGGAGTTGGCACCTAGGTTGAGGAAATACTTACAGTAAAGCATATCGGCGCGGGCCTGGTAACCACCGTTGATTAAGACGTTGATAGGGCTAGCTGAACCACCGCAGGCAACGGAAGTGGCTCCGACGATGGTGTTAGGCGTGCCGAAGGCGTGGGCAAAGGCCTCGTCGGTATCAATGTTCAAGCTGGCGGCGTGGCCTACCATGAAAACAAACTTGCGGGGATCCTCGGCGCGAACCTTCTTCAGTTTGGTCGCCACCGTTTCCAGAGCTTCCTCCCAGGAAATCTCCACCCATTTAGGATCGACGCCAAGTCCTTTTTCCGGATTAGTACGCTTCACAGGAAATTTGACGCGATAGGGATTGTATAGAGTCATGAGGGCGGCATTGGACTTGGCGCAATTGCGGCCCAAGTTGGTAGGTGACTCCGGATTGCCCTCAATCTTGACGACCACACCGTTTACGCGCCGCACAAGAATGTGGCAGCGGTTGTCGGCCGCACAGCCCTTACAATGCGTTGGAATCCAGGTTTCTTCTTTAATCTCTTCGCCAGCAACGGCAAAGACGTCTTTATCCAAATAATTCACAATCTTGCCCGATGCCAGGGCAAGGGCGCCAACGGCCGCGGATGCTCCTAGAAACTGTCGGCGGGTGAGTTTCATGTAATACCTCCCTCGGTACAATGGATGAGCTCTTCAACCCAGAAATGTTCAACAGACAAGAACCCTTCCAAAATAGTCAGGACGCCGGGATAAAAGGGCAAGTCGGCATAGAGTTTCGCCTGGGCAGTAAAGTCAGGGATCCACGCTAAATGTTCCTGCAAAAATAACTGCTGCGTCCCGATCAGTTTGGCTAGAGTTTGTCCACACCGTCCCTGCTGCCGGTACCGCTCTTCCTCACCAACGAGACGGCCCATGAAGGCAAGCTGCACTCCCAGATAATCAGGGTCAAAGCGCGGCGACTGCACCTTAAGGCCATGCGCACGGTACAGGGCGGTAAGTTGCTCCAAGTCATAAGGCCGGTAAGCGGACGCCCGGGCCGGCGGCGGTCCATAGCCAGGATGGACGCCGCGAAATAGCCGCGTCCAGTCTACGGCGAGTGCTATAGCAATGGCGTCCTTGTCACCTCCTTGGCTATCCTGACAAAATTTCACCACCTGTTCCATACCGGTAGCAAGACGCTCGTCGCCGCTCTGCTGGGCGGGCAGCACCAAAGCATCGGCGCTCAGCTGGCAGAGGTTATTGACAAAGGTCTTGTCTGGCAAAGTATTAATAACCACGGCTAAAAAGCGGTAAACCTGGTTGCGCTCTTGCGTATAGCGGATGATGTCGTCCACAGCATTCCTCCGACGAAATATGACGGTCTTACAATAAAAAAGAAAAAAGGCTGCCGCACTAAAGTCAACAACCTAAAAATACATCTCATCAGGCTAGCATTTGCAGGAGTCTTCCTCTTCGGTCGGCATTTGCGGTTTTTTTTGGTCGTCGGCCTTTTCCCCTTCGGCCACAACGATGGCCGGTTTGCCGCTGAAGTCAACCGTCATGGCGGCACTGACAACGCCACCAACGAAAGTGGCCAGCATGAAGCAAATAACACCGACTTTCAAAAACTTGTTCATGAAAAACCCCCCTCAGTATTGGCGCGGGAGGCCGCCGGCAGACCGCCGAGCGGCCTCTTTTACGCGCCTCTCTTATACATTATATGACGCTATTTACCGGCTTTTGCTGCCGCCAGCTCAGCTTGGAGCTGAGCGATCTTGGCTTCTTGCTCAGCAATCAATTTGGTAGCCATTTTGCCAACAAAGTGAGCTACCGTACGGTTGCTCGTATTAATGAGCACGTCGATATTTTTGCCTTGCGCCCGTTCGGCCAGGTTGCCAGTCTTATTGCCCTTCGCGTCCTCTACATGCCAAGCTTTGACGACTTTGCCGTCAAATTCGTCAATAACAATCTTGAAGTATCCGTTCGGCCCAACAAACACGTTGTTGGTGTTATCGAGTATGATCTCTTCGTCATTTTCGAGCATCAACTCGATATACAACGAACAGGTGCTTCAGGTGTCGGGCCGCGCAACAAAACGGCGATCAAAGAACCAGTGATCAGGATTATTGATCTTGATAAGGTCAGTGTAGCCAACCAGCGCCACCTTGCCGTTCCGGAAGGGATTTCGGAACACATCGAGCTGCACCTGCACTTCGTCGTCGTAAGAGCGCATGATCATCTTGTTCCGGTTGAGCTCGTCAGCCGGCATATACTTCATGGTCTCCGGCGTAACCGGACCAAGGACTTTGCGGGTCACGAAACCGTCTTTGTCGATAAGCTCGACCGTAGCCGTACTGGCTGTAATGTTGACCACTTTCACGGTATAATTGCCCAGAGCGGCGGTTTCACCGGGAGCCAGCACCATTTCTACCGGGTCTTTGTCGGTGATAAGCATCCAGTTGAACGCACCGGTGGCAAATTCTTTCACCTTGACGCTATTCTTAGAAACTTCATCCACAACAAGGTAACTTTGGCCGCTGGTAGCTACCGGCGTGTCATAATACTCTACTTGCCAGTTTTGGCCTTTTTCACCCGGCAGGTAGGAACCAGTCATTTTCGCCGTCCCATTCTTCAAAGCGCCAGTAGTAATGTCAATAAGCTTCGGATCGGTTGCAACGGGGAAAGGCGTACCATAATAGTTTCCTGACGGCTTTAGAATTTGTAGCGTAGCGCGTGGCGCCTCAAAGCCGTTGTCATCCAGGCTGATGCTGGAAACTTCGAGACGTTTGGTGCCATCGCCAAACGGTACAGCCTCGCCTTTCTTTATTTCCACATTCTTTAGCACGTCAATGCGGGTACCATAGTCAGTCAGCGTATAAAGTTTACCGAGAATAAGTGTTTTTTCACCCCGCATAGCATGTAGGGGTGAAGTCCGGGTGGTATAGTACAGGCCGGACTTAGGAATGATAATCTTGCCATTTTCAATACGGCTTTGACGGATGACTAATCCTTCCTGTACGGCCTTATGTTCACCAGTTAGGGTTTCGTACTTCACATTTTTAAAGCCGACGAAGTTTGAGACTACTGCCGCATTGGCGGCTGGCTTAGCCATGAGTACTCGGCCGGCTGCATCGACGCCATTGGCAAAGGCCGGAGCAACCATCAGCATAACCATGCACAGCACGATAAACAGCGCGGACAGACGTAGTCTTAGCCCTTTCTGCATTGTAACACTCCTTTCTCTCTAAAATATATTGCATTTGCGGAACACTTGTCTCCTCACTCCGGTATATCCCTCCTTCCAGTTACACCTATAATTATAACGAATACCCCTATAAAAATCGGTCAAAAATGACCAAATGGCGTAAATATTTTTAATTATATAATTTATCGAAATTTGTCGATGAAAGTAAAAACCACCCCGTCCTTCCTCATGGAAAGACGGGGTGGCATATTTACCCTGCCAATTCGCTTAGCGTAATGCGGCCACGGGACTTCGTAATGATGCCGGCCGCCGCCATAGCGTCCAGACACTGGGTCACGGCCGACCGGCTAGCACCAATCATGGCGGCCAGCTGTTCATGAGTCACCTTCACCGACAAGCCTTCGCGCTTTTCCGCGCCACCCCGGCCGGTCGCCGCCAACTGACGCAGCACCCACAAAACCTTCTGCTCCATGTCCTGGAGCATAAAAACATGAAGACAGGCCATAATATAGTCCAGTTTTGCCGCCATCGTCTTATACGCCAACAGCATCAGCCTGGAATCACTCTGGAGAACCGCCTCCAGGTCAGCTTTGCTCAGGCAGTAGACCGTCACCTCGCCGACCGCCTCAGCACAGGCGTAAGAAAGCTTCTCGTTGAACAAGGCTTGCTCGCACACCATCGTACCCGGCCCAAAGGCTGGCAAGCTAAGTTCCTTACCCTGCGGCGAAATGATGTATAAGCGCAGCAACCCAGATTTTACGATAAATATTTCGTCTAAAAGTGTACCAGGGGTGTATAAGGTAGCGCCCCGTTGGTACCGCTGTTCCCGAACGATGGCTAAAATAGATGCAAATTCTGGCCGGTCTAGGCGCCACGGCGATAACTGCATATGCGAGGGAAAGGGACAGGCAATATGTACACTCGTAGACATTAGCCGCCACCTGCGTAACCCGTTGCCCGGGAAAATTTAAATTAGACTTTCTTGTATTTACTATTATTTACTATGATACAAAAACGCATCAGCTCCCTCTAGTATTTAAGCATCGTCTATCCCCACCATCCCCATTTGAATTTATTATGCCGTCATAATAAATTCTGCTATCTCATACCGCCCACCACTGGCCTAAGCGCGTCCACGGCCGCGCGGGCCATAACCCGGTAACCGGCTTCACTGGGATGAACGCCGTCGACGTGCAGCCCCTCGCGCAAGGCCGTTCCGCCTGGCGCCAGCATGGGGAAATAAAAGTCGATAAGCGCCACCTTTTCCCGCGCGGCGTATTCCCGCAGCCACTGCCGGTACCGGTCAAGCATAACTTCATCTTCGGGGTAGTTGGACGGAATCGGCATCCCAAGCACCGGCACAATGCCGGCCTCGCGGGCGGCTTGCACCATGCCGGCCAGGTTGTCGGCTACTTCCTGGGGGCGAATGTGGAGAAAGGCGTCGTTCGTCCCGCCCATGATAATTACAAGCTGCGGCCGGTGGGGCAGAACATCCTGAGTAAACCGGGCGCGCATATCACCGGTTGTCTCTCCGCATACCCCTTTATTAAGAATAATGATGTCCAGTTCCCGCGCGGCCAGGGCCGTCCAGGAATACTGCGGCCGATAAGGATAGCCGTAAGTTATCGAGTCGCCAATTGCCACGGCCGTTACCTTCATCTTTATCCCTCCACCTGCCGGCGGAACTTCAGATTAAACCAGGGCCGACCTTTTTCCGGCACTTGCTCCCAGCCATCATCGATCAGTTCTTTGACTACTGCTTCAAGCGCCGCCGCATGCTCTTTCTTTTTCTCATTGGGGCCGTATACATTGAACGCCCCTAAGGCAAATGCCTTGGATTTGGCGGCGATATACTCGCCGCGCGGACCCGCCGCCTTTGCCACGAAACGGACCGTTTCTTTGGGAAAAATCCCCTTTACCTCCCGTACCGTCTCGTAAGTTATCGTACACGTCTCCCACTGCTCCGTCATAATGTCCTCCTGTATTTTCCATCTATTCAATAGTATAGCAACTTGCCAGCGGCAGGAACATACAAAATTAAAATCCTCTGAACGCTTCAGAGGATTAATCCTATCACCCTATTCCGCTCTTTGCTCGGTAGTCTCCCCCGGCAGCGGCAGTCGCTCGAGCCGGTCGGCAATACGCTGCAGCGACCGGGCGATTGTCGACAACAAATAGAAAAAATATACAACAACAACCAAATAGACTAACAAAAATATCATACCAAACATGCCAAAGCCATAGCCCCACATCATGACAATTCCCTCCTTCGCTTTTACCTATCGTTCCCGAACTCGTTTTCTCCTATTCCGAAAACCTAGCAATTGTATCTAACTGGGAAAAAATTCACTTTGTTGCCCCATTGGAGTATATGGTTTATCATATTACATAAGTTTTGGTTTTGTACAGCATTAAACGGAGGTTTACGCACCATGCGCATTGATAAAATAACCGAAATCGACGAAGGCTTCAGTATGCGCGAAGCTATCGCCGAAGCGAAGCGCTGCCTGAACTGTCCTAAGCCGCTGTGCCGCACCGGCTGTCCCATCGAAAATGAAATCCCGGCCTTTATTCAGGCGCTAGCCAAAGGCAACATCGGCGAAGCCAGTGCGATTATCGCCCGCCGCAGCAACCTGCCGGCCGTATGCGGCCGGGTATGCCCCCACGAAAAGCAGTGCGAAGCTGCCTGCGTCCTAAATAAAAAGGGCTGCGGCATCCGCATCGGCAAACTGGAGCGCTTCATCGCCGACTTTGCCGCCGAAATGGATATCGATACTGTGGAAAAAATCAGCGAGCACAAAGGCCGGGTGGCCGTCATCGGTTCCGGGCCCGCCGGCCTGACCGTCGCCGGTGACCTGGCCAAAATGGGCTTTGCCGTTACCGTCTTTGAAGCTCAGCCGGAGCCGGGCGGTGTGCTCATGTACGGTATTCCTGACTTTCGGCTGAACAAAGAGGTAGTCCGCCGCGAAATCAAGAAGATTGAACGGCTGGGCGTCACCTTCAATACCAACGTCCTGGTCGGGCCGGATATTACCATCGATGAACTGTTTGCCGACGGCTATGACGCCATCTTTATCGGCACCGGCACCGCCCTGCCGAAAACGCTGGACCTCCCTGGCAAAGAGCTGCCTGGTGTGGTGCAGGCCACATACTTCCTTAGCATGGTATCGCTGGCTAACGCCGGCAAAGTCGACATCAAAGAAGTCCCTATCCATCTCGGCGACCGGGTGCTGGTCATCGGCGCCGGCAATGTCGCCATGGACGCAGCCCGTACCGCCCTACGAATAGGTGCCCGCCAAGTCACCGTCGTCTACCGCCGCACCGAAGCGGACATTACTGCGTTAAAGTCGGAGTACGAGGCCGCCCGTGCGGAAGGCGTCCAGTTCGAGTGGCTGGCCAGCCCGGTCCGCTTTGTCGGTGAGACCCGTGTTACCGGGCTGGAGTGTGAAATAATGGAAAATGCAGACGGCGGACTGCGCGGCACCGGCGAAACTAAACTACTCCCCGCCGACAAAATCATTCTCGCGGTCGGTCAGCGCCCTGCCGCCCGCATTGTCTCGACCACCACGGGTATCCAAGTGAACCCGCAGGGCTATGTCATCACCCGTGAACGCCCCTACGGCATGACCACCCGCCGCGGCGTTTTCGCCGGCGGTGACGTGGTGCATGAGCCAGCCACCGTGGTGCTGGCCATGAAAGAAGCCAAAAAAGTGGCGGCCGGCATTGCTATGTATGTCGAAGCGAAAAAACTAATGGAAGAATGTTAAATTGGCTGAGCTGCAGGAGGACGCCATGAGCGATCTAACCATGCGCCTTAACGACGTACGCGCCGCTTTCACTCTGTCGGCCGGCCAACTTGCCCGCCTGTCTCGCCAGTTCGCCGACGCTATGGACGCCGGCCTGACCGGCCGAGAGAGCTGCCTCAAAATGCTGCCTTCTTTCCTAAGCCGGCCCACCGGCCTGGAGCAAGGGCGATTCATCGCCCTTGATTTCGGCGGCACCAACATCCGCACCCTGCTCGTGGATCTTCACGGCGACGGACGTCTGTCGGTGCGGCAGACGCTAGCCGCCTCGCTCAAAGATCCGACCGCCGGCTATGATTATACGGCGCCGACAGTCCACGCCGATGAACTTTTTGCCTTTTTGGCCGCCCAGGTGGCCACCGTGACCGCAGCAGGCAGCGCAGACGGCCTGGGCTTCACTTTTTCCTACCCCTGCCGCCAGACCGGAGCCAACCGCGCCATCCTCCTCCACTGGACAAAAGAAATCGCCACCGCCGGTGTGGAAGGAAAGGACGTAGGCGAACTCTTGGGCGCGGCCTTAGCCCGGCGCGGTCTTGGCCACCTGGCGCCGGCCGCCATCATCAATGACACGGTAGGAACGCTGCTTGCCGCCGCCTATCAGGACCCCTGGACCGACATCGGTTCAATCTGCGGTACCGGCCACAACACTTGCTATCTGGAGCTGTCACCACCCGCGGCCCCTGCTCCCATGATCATCAACATGGAATCCGGCAATTTTGACGCCATGCCGCTTACCCCTTTTGACGCCGCCCTCGATGCGGCCAGCGACAAGCCGGGCCAGCAGCGCCTGGAAAAAATGGCGGCCGGGCGGTACTTAGGCGAGCTGGTGCGGCTGGCCGCGGCATCTCTCGCCGCGGCCAGCTCCTGCTTTGCCGCGCCAATCTGGCAGCGCGCCGACGCCTTAAGCGGGCCGGATGTCGCGCTGCTGGTAGCCGACACCTCCCGCACCCTGACGCGAATCGAGCACTGGTTATCCGGCCGCTTCGGCCTGGCCTCCACGCTGGCCGAACGCGCCGCCCTCAAAGAAATAGCCGCCTTGGTCACCGCCCGGTCCGCCCGGCTGGTGGCGGCCACTTACGCCGGCGTCCTGCTCCGCCTTCAAAGCGCCGGCCACACGCGGCATACCATTGCCGTCGACGGTTCGCTTTATGAAAAAATGCCGGGCTACGCCGCCATACTGCAGGCCGCCCTGGCTGAACTAGTCCCTGATGCCGCTGGATACATCCGGGTACGGCTGACGAAAAACGGTTCAGGAATTGGCGCGGCGGTAGCGGCAGCGATGATGAGAAAAAGCGGTTAGGGTACATCAAAATAGCCGGCCAGCGCCTGCCGGTCACGGGTCACGCCCAGGGCTAACATTAGCTTTATCCGCGCTTTCTGCCCGCTGATTTCGCCGGCCAGGATGACGCCCATCGCTTTTAACGGTTTTACTCCTCCCTCGTAGCCGTACACATCCAGGACCCGTCCGCCGGCGGTGCGGGTAGTCAGTACCACCGGGATGCCCTTGTCTAGTGCGGCTTTAATTCCCGGTACTACCGCTGGCGGCACGTTGCCGCGACCGAAGCCTTCGACGACGATGCCGCTGGCCCCTTTGTCGACAAGGCAGCGGAAGAAAAGATCGTCCGCGCCGGCTACCAATTTAATGAGATAGACATCATCGACCGGCGCGGCCGGCTTAATCTTTTGCCGCTTAAGCGAATGGCGGCGAAAAGTAACCTTGTCTTCATCCACATAGCCCAGCGGCCCCCAGAACGGCGACGCGAATGTTTTGGGGTTGGCCGCATGGGTCTTGGTCACTTCCCTGGCCGCATGGATTTCTTCGTTGGCAACCACTAATACGCCTTGGCCAACCGCCTCGGGGCAAAACGCCGTTTTTACCGCGCAGAGAATATTCTTCGGGCCGTCCGGGCTGATTTCGGCCGCATGGCGCATGGCCGCCGTCATACACACCGGCTTGTCGCTCTGGACTGTCAGGTCAAGGAAATAGGCCGTTTCTTCCAAGGTATCGGTCCCATGCGTTACCACCACCCCGGCTACGTCGTCCCGGGCCAAGAGATCGTCAATAACTTTAGCCAACCGCCACATGATCCGCGGCGTAATATGCGGACTGGGCAGATTGGCGAACTCCACTACTTCCACCGGCCCTACCTGCGCAAGCGGCGGCACCGCTTCAACCAGTTCGGCGCCCGTCACCGCCGGGAAAACGCCGCCCCTCACCGGGTCATACCGCATGGCGATCGTGCCGCCGGTAGTCACAATCACTACTTTTTTCGTCATGAAGCTTATCCCCCTTGTCCGTAGTGTATAAACGAAACCTAAAACCGCAGAGAACGCGGAAAACAATTTGTTAAAATTAATCTAAACCCCCAAGTGCGATGTATATCGCGCACTCCGTGCACTACTCCGAAAACTCACTTCAAAAATTTATGTCAACTACTTCGAATAGAGACAAAGAGATCCCAAGGCCTACTCTATAGGTTTTTTATAGTAGGCATTTGTAAAGAAGGATTTACTTTTAAACTGATCTTAAGCAACTATATTTTCAAGGTTTATTTCAATTCCTGCGTTTTGTAAAAGTTGAAGTGCTCTTTTTATTGCAGCATCTTTACTTCGCTGTTCAAAGTAGTTGGCACCTAATTCAATGTACGGCTGTTTTTTCTTGAGAATATGATAGGCAATTATTAAAATGCTATGTCCTACAGCTACTGCAGCACGGTTAGAACCACGACGGGAACAGATTCTACGGTATTGAGACGCAAGATAAGTATCTTTTTGGCGGGCGGCAGAGCGAGCTGATTGTACAAGTGTTGTTCGCAGATGTTGGTTTCCTTTACGGGTTTTTCCTGATTTTCGCTTATCAGCGCTTTCGTTATGCCCTGGAGCCATTCCTGACCAAGATGAAAGATGCTCCGCGGATGGGAAGCGACTCATATCTACTCCAATCTCAGCAATGATTTCTTCTGCATTGCGCCGATTAACACCGGGTATGGTGTCTAATAGCTCCAAGGCTTCTTCAAAAGGGCGCATACGGTCTGCTATTTCTTTATCCAATTCTTTAATACTTTCATCTAGCGTTTCAATATGTTTTAGTTGCATGGATAGCATCATTTTTTGATGGTAACCAAGAGAGCCCTTTAACGCCTTTTCTAAATCGGCAAGTTTATTACGCAAAGCTCCTTTTGCCATTTGCGCTAACTGCTTGGTATCATCGGTTCCTTTTATCATAGCTTCTATCATAGAGCGGGCGGAAACACCAGTAATGTCGGTTACTACAGAAGCCAACTTAATATTTGCCCCTTCTAAAACTTTTTGTAGCCGATTTACTTCTCTCGAGCGTTCTTCTATGAGGCTCCGACGATATCTTACTAATTCCCGTAATTCCCTCTGCTCACGACTTGGAATATAACTGCCCTGCAGTAACCCATGCCGTAGTAACTCAGCTATCCACTCTGCATCTTTAACATCTGTCTTGCGTCCCGGAACTGCTTTTATGTGTTGTGCATTGACTACCAAAATCTCAATTCCCGTATGTTCTAAAAGATTGTAAATTGGTTTCCAGTAAACTCCCGTGCTTTCCATAGCTACATGACTACAGCCGTGACTTTGAAGCCAGCTTACTAATTCATGCAAGTCGTCCGTCATAGTGCCAAATGTTCGAATTTCTTTGTTGTCAGGTGTGATAACGCAGGCAACGATAATCTTCTTGTGAACATCCATACCACAACAGCGTTCATGGACAATGCGGATTACTTGTTTCATGAGAAGATCCCCTCTGCGGCCTTATTTTGCGACTGGTGCAGTAACCCTTGTACGAGTAATCTACTCCGCGTGCTTCCTAAATGTAGGAGCAACAATTTGTGGTGCACCAGGTAACTGGGGTTCAGTCTACCCTTCAGGCTCGAAGCACTAGCAAGCTATCGACCTCTCTTCGCCAGCCGCAAAAAAATTATTCTACATATGCACCTGGTTTTCATTCTTTGTTGGTGTCGTGCTAACGACATGGGGGGTCTACCCTACTCCGAAAACTCACTTCAAAAATTTATGTCAACTACTTCGAATAGAGACAAAGAGATCCCAAGGCCTACTCTATAGGTTTTTTATAGTAGGCATTTGTAAAGAAGGATTTACTTTTAAACTGATCTTAAGCAACTATATTTTCAAGGTTTATTTCAATTCCTGCGTTTTGTAAAAGTTGAAGTGCTCTTTTTATTGCAGCATCTTTACTTCGCTGTTCAAAGTAGTTGGCACCTAATTCAATGTACGGCTGTTTTTTCTTGAGAATATGATAGGCAATTATTAAAATGCTATGTCCTACAGCTACTGCAGCACGGTTAGAACCACGACGGGAACAGATTCTACGGTATTGAGACGCAAGATAAGTATCTTTTTGGCGGGCGGCAGAGCGAGCTGATTGTACAAGTGTTGTTCGCAGATGTTGGTTTCCTTTACGGGTTTTTCCTGATTTTCGCTTATCAGCGCTTTCGTTATGCCCTGGAGCCATTCCTGACCAAGATGAAAGATGCTCCGCGGATGGGAAGCGACTCATATCTACTCCAATCTCAGCAATGATTTCTTCTGCATTGCGCCGATTAACACCGGGTATGGTGTCTAATAGCTCCAAGGCTTCTTCAAAAGGGCGCATACGGTCTGCTATTTCTTTATCCAATTCTTTAATACTTTCATCTAGCGTTTCAATATGTTTTAGTTGCATGGATAGCATCATTTTTTGATGGTAACCAAGAGAGCCCTTTAACGCCTTTTCTAAATCGGCAAGTTTATTACGCAAAGCTCCTTTTGCCATTTGCGCTAACTGCTTGGTATCATCGGTTCCTTTTATCATAGCTTCTATCATAGAGCGGGCGGAAACACCAGTAATGTCGGTATACAGAAGCCACTAATATTTGCCCCTTCTAAAACTTTTGTAGCCGATTTACTTCTCTCGAGCGTCTTTATGAGGCTCCGACGATATCTTACTATTCCCGTAATTCCCTCTGCTCACGACTGAATATATCCCTCAGTAACCCATCCTATAACTCACTATCCACTCTGCATCTTACATCTTCTTGCGTCCCGGACTGCTTTTATGTTTGCATTACTACCAATCTCATTCCCGTATTCTAAAGATTATTGTTTCCATACTCCGCGTGCTTTCCATAGCTACATGACTACACCTACTTAACGCTACTATCTGGCCCTATTC